>JAKFCK010000511.1:0-3292 GCA_036676685.1 Chitinophagaceae bacterium
TTGCCAGTGACAACTGCAGGCCGGTCCTGGATGTAGGGCCGGTTTTATCATTGTACACGTAGCCCGCGATGCCGATCTTTTGTTTCGGTAAATTAAAAGAGCCAAACACTGTTATCGTTTGGGGGCTGCCACTGATCCCGCTCCACTGGTGGCGATAACTTGCTCCCGCAATCCCTTTCACCTCAGGGTCCTGTTGAACTCCTGCCATAGATGCATTGTGAAGTATTCCCTGCATATCATACATAGAAGAAGATTGCAGTTGCTGTGACCTGGCAATTAATGTGCAGGCCAGCAGGCTTGTGATCCCGATAATTTTTTTCATTGCCTAAAGTATTTTTTGTTTATCTCAATATTGTTACATCACCGGTTGCAGGTACTAGATTTCCGCTGATCAGCCGGAAGCTGATGGTATAATAATATGTGCCGTCTGGTACTGGTTTTCCTTTATAAGTACCATCCCAGTCGTTTTTATAATTATCGTTGCGGTACACCTCGTCTCCATACCGGTTGAAAACCTTTACCATTACCTGGTTGGTACATGCCGCACCCGTCGTCACCAGCCAACGGTCATTGATGGCATCATTGTTAGGGGTAAACGCGTTCATGACCTTTACGCAATAGGGTATCACTGTTACTGTGGTTTCATCAGTAGATACACAACCTTCGCTGTTGTTTACGCTAAGCGTATAGGTAGTCGTTGCCGATGGTTTTGCCAGTGGTGTAAAGCTGTTGGCATTGGAAAGTGTGGCAGCAGGTGTCCATGAGATCAACGTGCTATTACTGCTGCCGCTTCCTTCAAGTCTCACGTCTGCTCCTTCCACGATCGTTTTATCAGGGCCTGCATTCACAACCGGGTTGGGTTTGATGGTAATATTTACAGTGCTTGTTCTTACACAACCATTCAGGGTTGCCGTTACCGTATAAGTCCTGTTGCTGTTTGTTGTAGCAACCGGGTTAGCGATAGCTGCATTGGATAATCCCGCAGCAGGTGACCAGGCATAGCTTGTAGCGGTTGTACCTGTTGTTCTGAACTGGACAGGAGCTCCTGCACAAACACTGGTATCTGCGGGTGCTGTTGTTATCATGAGATTGTCCGTAAATCCTACTGTTACGGTCTTGCTGGTAAGTCCGCAGAATGCATCTTTAATGCTGATCGTTTTTACGCCCTCTGTTAGCCCGGTAAAAGTATTGGAGGTTTGGAAGGCGCCGCCATTAATGCTGTATGTATAAGGAGCCAAACCGCCGGAGGCATTTATGGTGACTGAACCTGCAGCCAGGTTGTTACAGGTTGCATTGGCCACGACTGCTGTTGCGTTTACATTCACATTTAAGGTGTCGCCAAATTCCATGATGGAAGGAATGCCTGAGCCGAATGATAAACCGGCGATAAATAATTTCCTGTTGGCAAAGGGAATGGCTGCCGGAACAGTGCGTGGGGCAAAACCCAGCGCATTATGTATGTTGCCATGAGGTGCAACTTCCATTGTCCAGGAAGCGCCACTGTTATTCGTAACAAACATTACGTTTCCGGCTACCACGTACCCATTGTTCACGTCGCTGAACAACACGTTTGTAAGGTTACCTACGGGATACAGGGCTGGAATGTTCCCGGTGATATCGATCCAGGTAGCACCGCCGTCAATTGTTTTGTATACTCTTTTCACACCTGTGTTTGTAAACATGTTCCCGGTGACAAACACGGTGTTGTCATCCAGAGCGCTGATCCCTGTGTAGGTAATTCTTGCATTGGGAAATCCTGTCGGGGCATCATTCAATGCCGGGAAGGGATTGATACTCGTCCAGGTTGTGCCACCATCCGATGTCTTGTACACAGCATTCCGGCTACCCATTACATATCCCACTTGCCTGCTGGGGAAAGCCATTTTGCTAAGTGTAGGTGCAGTGAATGCGGGTGTGACCGTAGTTGCCGAAATGTCAATTGTTTGAAAACTTGTTCCACCATTTACGGAACGGAAGAAAGACGATTTCCTGCTGGCAGCAGGTATAGAAAACTGGCTGTAGCCTAATGCATAAATAGTATCGTTACCAATACCGACCACATCGTTCATCTGGAAATTAAAGTCGGAAAAGACCGGGTCAAGTGTGGTGGCCTGGTCTGAGGTACTATAAATAATTCCATTGCTTACGGCAAAATATGCCCTGGTAAGGTTCACGTAAGAGAAACCAGCGATGTTGTAAAAAGAGTTGATAAAGTCCTGCCTGTTCTTTGCTGTCCATGAGCGGCCCCCGTTTGTAGTTACAGCAATGTTACCACCGCCTGTGATGATGCCATTATTACAATCCACAAAGTCCACTTCATTACCCGTTGCCCCAACAAACTCGTATGTACTGTTGTAAGTTCCGCCCGGCATTGAATCTGCAACGACTCCGCCCTGGCCCATCGTTACAAATTTACCACTGGGTAAAATGTCGAAAGCCCATGTGGCAAAGCTGCTGTAATTTCTTGCCTGGGGTAAAGAGTATTCTCTAACCCATGTCTTACCCGTATCTACTGAAGTCCACATTAAACCAAAATTGGCCGCAGCAAATAACTTCCCACTGGTTGATTTCCTCATCTGGTAAGGATTGGAGGCCAATAAAACCTGCGTTGCAGGTATCGGTGAACCTGCATTAGGCCCCCCCGTAGGAGGGAAGGGGAAATTTAATACCTGGTAGTTACCTTTTTCATAAGTGCCCGGCGCATTTACATTTAATGTACTGTCGTTTTTGCCGGTATTTACCCGCACCACCGTATTATTATTAAATGACATCATCACTATAGTGGAGTCATTGATGATACTTAGTGCGCGGTAGGTTTGACCAGCCGGCGTTACACCGGCTGCATTAAATGATGTTGTACAGTTGACCGTATTAGTGTTAATGCCTGTATAACCCAACCTCTCCTTACTCAGGGAATAATCGGTAATCACATTATTATTGATCTTCCATAACAATGCAGCACTTTGTGCGCTGGTTGTTAAATTACCGGTATTGGGCAAACACGTGGCCAGGGTTGCACTGGGGCCTACCCTGGGGAATAGCGGGCTGCCTGACCCGCACACATAACCGACCGAATCATTCAGGAACTGGATGCGGTAAATGTCTTTTGCCTTTGGATCTACGTTCCAGAGTTCTGATGGCAGGTTAGGATTGTTGATATAACCCACCCTCGTTTTGCCATTGGAAATGGGAGCTGCAAGTGAGTCCCATGTGCTTCCGCCATGAACGTGAGTTCGAACCGGGCCGGCGCGACACGCCGGCGGGCGTGCCGCCCCTGGTGCCGCCGAAGCTG
>JAKFCK010000512.1:0-12925 GCA_036676685.1 Chitinophagaceae bacterium
ATTTGTTACCCTGTTTGTCGATTATCCAGATCTTGCCGATTTGATCGACGATAAACAACCGGCGATCCTCTTTGCTGGCAGCCACAACAGCTACCGGTGAGGTTAAACCGTCGGTAACTAATTCTACGTCGACCTTTTTATGGTCATCCATGGCCATCTGCAGTTCTTGCGACTCGCCAGTCACGGTTCGATCCATTTCTTTTTTGCAACTGAAAAGCAGAATTAAAAGGCATAGTAAGAAAGGGGTCGCCTGCAAGGAACGCTTACGTTTGGCAGGAGACAGATTTTTGATTGTTTGTTTCATGATAATAATTTTTACATTAAAAAATTACTCTTACCGCTGAATGGGCACATCCAGGTGTCGTATGTACTTTTTTAACGCAAAAAAAATAAACCGGGTTGCCACTGTTCATAAAAAAAGCATAGCGGAATGCTATGCTTAAATTTCCTGCAACTCAAAAAAACGAAATAACCGGGCATTCTATGGTTTGCCAAAATATTTTTTACTCAGCTCATCGTACAATTTTAAAAACTCATTTGATTTCCCCTGCCGGTCAAACACAGCTTCCCAGGTATTCAGCGGTTCCCAGATGCAGGTACCTTTGCCTTTTCCGCCTGGCAATTCAAATGCTATTTTATTTACTTCTTCTTTCCGCTGGGAATATTCTACCACGATTACATCTTTGTCGTATCTCCTCACCAGGTCCGTTAAATTATCCCGGAGGTCATCTAAAGTGCCGTGCCATTTGGGATAATACGATTCCCCGATCACGTCAAAATGCACCCCCCTGGCGATCATATTGTCAATAAAAAAAACGGACTCATCATTCTGGCCTCCAAGTGCTACATGCAGCATCATGATCGTTTTGGGCTCTACAGCTTTTACAGCGGCAGTGCCTGCATTCAGCAATTGTGCAAGACTGTCCAGATGGCTCACGCTGCCTTCCGGCCAGCTGATACCATGATTGATCTCATTGCCCACCTGCACCATATCCGGGGTGGTTCCCTGGTTTTTCAAAGCGGTCATTACCTGTTTGGTGTAATCATACAATGCTTTTTTCAGTTTTTCAAAATCCAGGTTTTTCCATGCAGCGGGTTTAAATTGTTTGCCGGGATCTGCCCAGTAATCACTGTAATGAAAATCCAACAACAATTTCATCCCGGCCGCTTTTACCCGCTTAGCCATTTGCAGTGTATGGGGCAGGTCACAAAATCCTTTCCCGGGCGAATAACCGCTATCCCGTGCCGGGTCGTTAAAAATTCTCAGCCGCACATAATTGAAGCCATGATCCCGTAAACTCAGGATAGCATCTTTCTCTAAACCATCTTCGGTGAATTTTATGCCCCTAGCTTCCAGTTCCGGTAAAAAAGAAATGTCTGCACCCATCATCTTACCCGTTTCCCTTTTTTTTGCGGCCTCTCCTTTTAAGGCATATTTTGTATCGATATGTATGCTGGCCGCACTGGCAGGTGATACAGTAATTATATCCGTAGAACCCTGCCACAACCCGGGCGCCTGTGCCTCAAATTTAATGAGGCCGGGTGTTTTTCCTGCCTGCACGATCACCTGGCATTTTCCACTGAAGGCGCTGCGCTGCCATGCACCGGGTGCACATTTGTCCGGCTCATGGCTGCTGGGGTCGCCATTGCCAACACCGATAATTTTTGCATCGCCGGTAATAGAGAACCTCACCATATTATTGGCATCCGGCACTTCCCTCCCCTCCCTGTCGATAATGGAAATATTAATTACAGTGGCATCCTGCCCGTCTGCAAGCATAGTGGTTTTATAAGGCGTAAGCACTACCTCTGCGGGCTGGGAAGTTGTTTCTATTTTAGCTGTGAGTTTTTTACCTTTTTTATAAGCTACTGCTTCCACTTTGCCCGGCTCATAATTCACCGTCCATTTCAGGTGGCTGTTTTTCGGCATATCTTTTTTGCCCAGGCTTTTGCCGTTTAAAAACAGTTCCACATTATCAGCATTGGTATTCACCCAAACATCGATCGGTTCACCACGTTTATGCCCGTTCCAATGCGGTGATATGTGCAACACATCTTTATCCGTCCACCAGCTCTGGTAATAGTAGTATATATTTTTAGGGAATCCGCACACATCCATTACTCCAAAGTGTGAATTGATATTCGGCCACTTAAAAGGGGTAGGCTCTCCCCGGTAATCAAACCCTGTCCATATAAATCCGCCCAGCCAGAAATCGTTGACTGCAGCAAGGCTCCACCAATCCTCAGCTTTGCTGGCCCACCAGGGTGCGGTGATATCCTGGTCCGGCAGGTATGCCCGTATACTGTCTTTTGTTGTTATTCCGCGGGTGGTAACGGTACTTCCCATCTCGGTACCAATGATGGGCTGGGTAGGGTGATCCTTGTGATAATCAGCTACAGCAAACTGCCGGTAATTAAAACTTCGCACCGGTATCACTTCATTAACTCCCCGGTACACATTGGCAAGGTCTGCCGCGTAGGTACAGGTGCGCGTTGGATCCAGTTGTTTTTGTCTGGTGATAAAGGTTTGGGCGATTCTTTTTCCTACGCTGGTTGTATGGATCCAACCTTCCTCGTTACCGATGCTCCACATAAAAACACAGGTACGGCTGCGGTCGCGTTTCACGAGCCGTTCAAACTGGTCCATGTATTCCGGGCCGCTGTTGAGTAAACGTTGTTCATCCATCACCAGCATCCCAAGGCTATCACAGGCATCCAGCAATTCGGGCGTGGGCGCGTTATGGCTGGCCCGGTATGCATTGGAGCCCATGTTCTTTAACAACCGGATGCGGTAGTATTGGAGGTAATCCGGCAAAGCACTTCCCAGGCCCGCATGATCCTGGTGATTGTTGGTCCCTTTTAATTTTATATACTGCCCGTTCAGGAAAACACCATTGGGTTTTATTTCAATTGTCCTTATACCAAAACGAAGCACTTTTCTATCTAAAATTTTACCTGCCTGCTTTAACTCCACTACCACACGGTACAGGTATGGATTGTCGAGCGACCACAGGATGGGATTAGAGACGTCAATTGTTTGCCGGGTGATTTTTTCTGCACCGGCGTTTAAAACAATATTTTGTACGGGAGAATTACCTGCCCGGTTCCCTGAACGGTCTGCCAGGTAGGTTTGCACAGTATAGGTTCCTGTAGCGGTTCCCTGGTTCACAAGTTCTGTTTCCACACTTATGATTGCCTTTTTGCCGCTGACAGCAGAATAGACAAAAACGCCATCCGTTTTGATGTAGGTCTCCTGGCTTTTATTCAACCATACATGCCTGTAGATTCCTGCTCCCTCATAAAACCAGCCTTCGTACTGGGTCGCATCCACTCTCACAGTGATCACATTATCTCCTTGGTAATTAATAAAATCCGTAACATCGTAATTCACCCCAACATACCCACTCTTGTTATTCCCCAGGTAAAAACCATTGATCCATACATTGGCGTCCCGGAATATACCATCAAACTGCACCTCGAACCGGTGTCCTGAATCGCGGGCCGGGATCATAAAATGTTTTCTGTACCAGCCGATGCTTGTGGCAGGAAATAATCCTCCGACGGGCCTGTAACCATGCGACTCCACGTCAAAGTTATCCACAAAAGCGAAGGGCAATTCCACCGCCCAGTCATGGGGTAAGTCTATATCACGCCAGGCACTATCCTTAAATCGAGGATCAATTGCAGTGCCTCCAGCTCCCCCCGATTTCGAAAAAATAGTCCTGGTACTAAAGCTGAAATCCTTATCAGGATTATCGGCATGCCCAAAATGGAACTTCCACCCCTCATCAATATTGGTCCGGTCCTGGGAATGAACTAGTTCCCCGGAAAGAATAATTATTAGAAAAAAAAATGCGGGTTTTACGAACCTGTTTTTTTTGGCTTTGTGCATCATAGCTGCTTGATCGTTTTGGAATATTTTTTTTGAAATTTACGACAATTGCTGTTACAGGCACGAACAGGGTTCCCGCCATTTACATTTCAAGAAATTTTGTAACCCGGCCTCTCAAAAAATACAACGTTGTTTTCCTTCACAAATATCACTAACTTGTAGATGAGCTTCTACTCCTGACACATAAGAATAATCGTCTCCGCCACCCCAGCAGTTTTCCTTTTGCACGTTATAAATCTTATGTTATGTTAGTTATCGCCCAACACAAAATACACGACCCCGAAAAATTCTGGTCCCTGGCCAAGTCACTGACCCCTTCGCTTCCACCTTACCTTAAGCTACACAGCGTATTTCCTTCCGTGGATAAACAAAGCGGGACATGTATCTGGGAAGCGGCTTCAGTGAAGGATGTTCAACAATTCCTGGATGAACAGATGGCAGATGTGAGCGAGAATTTTTGTTATGAAGTCAACCAGGATGCTTCAATAGGGTTACCATTACGAGCCATGGAAGCATTTAATAACTAGGGTGAGGGTCACGGCATTTGGACAATACATCCACCAGGGTGGGGAGTACTGTATGCTTTTTTATATTTTTTTCCAGTGAAGATTATACCTGTTGAATCGCTTTTTTAATCGACAGGCAGCACCTCTTCCTCCTCACCAAACACATATTTATTAAACCATAACCAATTGTGCCATACAGCTGCCAGTAATTCCTTTGGTTTATTAATACCGTGCCCGAAACCCTTGTACACAATGAGTTTGGATGGAATGCCCCTGTCCTGTAAGCCCCTGAATAATTCATAGGCATTGGGGATGGGGACACGTTTATCAAATTCACCATGCTGTATCAAAGTTGGTGTAGACGCCTTATTGATATTCGTCATCGGCGAAGTTTTTAAATAAACATTCATATCCGTCCAGGGAGTTGCTTCCAGGTATTGCCGCGTAAATGGCGTGATGTCTGTGTTCACATAATAAGTAACCCAGTTGGAAATTCCGGCACCTACAGAAATTGCTTTGAAAATATTGGTGTTTGTTGCAAGGAAAGCGGAAATGTACCCACCCTGGCTCCATCCCATACAACCCATCCGGGAAGTGTCAATCATTCCCTTGCTGTTTAGAAATTCAACCCCGCTCACCACGTCCCACATATCTCCAACCCCGAGATTGCCAACATTTAATGCGCGGAATTTTTCACCATAACCTGCACTACCCCGGTAATTGACCCTAAGGACCAATGCTCCTTTTTCTACCCACTGCACAATGGGGTATACATATGTGGGTACAGGATCGGGAAGGTCTATGCCCGTGGGACCGCCATGGATCACCACCAGCAAAGGATATTTCTTTTGGTTGTCATAATTTTTTGGCTTCAATAAAATTCCTTCGATAACTGTACCGTCTTTACTTTTCCATTGAATGACTTCATTTTTGGGTGTGTTCCATTTTTCGATCTGCGCCGAACTGTTACTTATTTTTTTTAATGGCTGGTTCAGGCGCCCGATGTAGATTTCATTAAGGTCTGCATAATTCCGCCCCGCCACCACGATGGCATCAGTGTTCCTGCTGAATGATAGCGTGGCAGGAAGATCCAGTGATAGGGGGATACTTTTGGCAGTACCGCTCCTGGTATCCACCTGGTATAACTTTCGTTTTGTTTTTTCAAAGGCCGTAAGAAAGAGCCCGGATTTATTCCAATCCACTACGGACTTATTTTCATCAATATCCGTTGCTATTTCCATATTTTTCCTGGTCTGCAGGTCATAGATAAACAGCCGGTTATTTTTAAAGTAATTGGTTACGGAATCATCTACCTGGCTTCCATAAACAAAAGCGGTACCCTCAGGATTCCAGTTATTGAAAAAATCACCAGTCGGATTTTCCACCACGGTGGACATTTTTTTGGTGGCCAGGTCCATCAATACAATGTCGGCAGTTATGCCGGAAAGAATGAGCGGGTCAGACTGCCTGTTAAAAGCAATCTGTTTTCCATCCGGGCTGAATGAAAAACCGGCTACGGAAAAATTCCCGGTGGTTAACTGGGTCGCAACCGGCAATAAAAAACAGCCGGGTGTTTTCTTTAAAGAATCGGTTTTGGCAGAGTCTTTTTTTGCAGGATAACAGGGAAGTTCACCCGCAAGAAAAACGGAATCATAACTGAAGTTGAGCAGCCATAAATGATTTTGTTTGTACTCCTCCCCTTCCACTGCAAAGGCACCATACCGTTCTCTGGTACTTTTTTCCTGTTTACTATCCGTTTGTGGTTTAATATAGACAATTTGTTTCCCGTTTGGGTTCCAGTTGTAATTGCTGATGCCGTCCTCATCTCTTGTCACCTGTATTGCTTCACCGCCCCTCACAGCAATAATATACAACTGGGTTTTGCCACCCCGGTTCGCCAGGAAACTCACGTATTTTCCATCCGGTGTAAAAGCGGCATTACTGCTACCGGATTTGTCTGTTCTTGTGAGTTGAATAGCCGGCTCACCTTCGCGAACCATCCAAAGTTCATTATCGTAGGCATTATTTGCCCAGTCGGTGCTTCTCACGCTATAGACGACGGTTTTGCCATCCGGCGAAATAACCGGGCTATTTACATTTTTAAGGCTGATCCACTTTTCAAAAGAGATGGATGATAACTTTTGCGCTTGTACAGATACAATAGTGAAAAGCAATAACGATAACAATATTTTTTTCATACGCCTGTTTATGTTTTAAATTGACATCACCCTTCCTGATTAAAGCTGTGCTTTATTACCATGCCACAACCGCATCTTTAAGAGGGTACATAATTAATCAAATATTTTGATTATTTTCCGTACCGCTGTCTATCTTCCCGACACAGGTAAATATCTGTTGATCTCTAAAAATAAAATTATGAACAAAATTTATTGCTTCTTTTTAGCTATGTCAATTGCTACGGGATTATGCGCCTGCTATACCGGCCCTGAAGAGACCAGGGAGAGCCTGCTTGCAACAACACCGGCTTTTGATAAACAAAAAGCCACTGCATTTATTGACAGTGTAAAAAAAAAGTTTACGGAACAGGTGAGGAATGGAGATTCTGTTGCTCTCGCGGCTCACTATCACCCTGGGGCCGAACTGCTGTTTGCCCATAGTGAACCCATCAAAGGAAACGGTATCCCTTCTGCATGGGGAGGCCTGATCAGGATGGGTGTAAAAGAGTTTACCTTTACTACTACTGATATCACCGGGAGTGGAGATCTGCTGGTGGAAACAGGGAGTTATGAAATGAAAACAGCAAACCAGGTCATTATAGATAAAGGAAAATACCTGGTAGTTTGGAAACAACAAAATGGCGAATGGAAATTGTACCGGGATATGGGTAATACCAGTTTACCTGCTGCAGGTAACTGATCTCACGCATTACATTAGTTGATGGAGATCATTCCGACTACCCGGGAAAATGCTAACTTTAGATAAATAAACAGGAGGTACCTACTATGTCAGAAAACTTTAAAGAAACCTTTTCATTAAAAGGAGAACAGATACTTAACAAAATAAAAGACCTTGTTGAAGAAGGCAACGTGAGGAAAATTTCCATTCATGATAAAACCGGTAAGGAGTTAATGTCCTTTCCTTTATCGTTTGGAGTTGTGGGGGCATTACTTGCACCGGTACTCGCAGCCATTGGTGCACTTGCCGCATTGATCGGGGAATGTACGATCTCGGTAGAAAGAGAACCGGCAGAAGACACATCGGTCAGCAAACCGAATGATATCGTGATGTAACCCCTGGAAGATGGCAGGTATAATATTTAGCTCTACTACCAATTGCGGTGAAGGCGAAGCATACGCTTCACGATCCCGCACCAGGAAGGATCTATTTATTAAAGGTCGTTTTAATAGCTTTCATCATTCCCGGTGTGCTCCAGGTACCGGGCACGATCATGCGCCTGATCGTAAAAAGCGGTTCCGTACTATCTCGTTTGGTAGACAAGATAAAAGCCATTTTGTAGCCACGGTTTTTTAATTCCGCGATGGCTGTTTTGTTCCATAATCCGAACGGGTATGCGAAATATTCTACCGGTTTACCTGTGATCTTCTCTAACCGTAGTTTTGGTTTTACAAACTGTGAGTCAAAGTCTGCACCGGTGTACTTAGTCACCATATGATGATCCCAGGTATGAGAGGCTATACAATGGCCGCTATCGGATAAATTCCTGATCTCTTCTTCCTTCATATACCTTGGACGGTTGATGGAAATCGTCATCACAAAATACACACCTTTAAATCCATACTTATTCATTTCGCGGGCACCAATGCTGTATTGTTCCGCATCGGTATCATCAAAACTGATCATGATTGGTTTTGGCGGAAGCGTTGTGCCATATAACAGGTAATCATAAAGCTGGGCAGGCAGTACGGTTTCGTAACCACTGTCTGACAATGCTTTCATTTGCTCGGCAAAAGCCTGTGGTGTTACGGTATAACTTTTCATCCTGTCACTTTCGCCCGGGCGAAAATTCCTGATATTATGATAACAGATTACGGGCACCTCTTGCCGGGCAAGGATAGTAGCCAGGTCAGCAACCTTTTTTTCCTGTACTGGTGATGAAGGCGGGGCGGCCTTGCCAGGAGGTGGAACAGTGGTTTTAGCTTCTTCGGCCTGGCATCCCGCCAAAAAAAACAGGGCAACTACAAATAAACTTTTCATGAACGCTGAGGGCTACTGGTACTGAATATAAATTGGCTTGGGGGTAAACTTTAATAATTCGGCGGGGGTATATAATCCGTCGGGATTTTTCTTGGTATCGTTTTTATAAAATAACTTAAAGCCCGTGAACTGTACGGGTTCTTTATACACATACCTGAGGTAGGTAGAGCGTTTCAGTATTTTATCTCCAAACCCGTCCATATCTATAACAACCTGTACCTCAGGAACTATTTTGATCTTGTCATAGCCTGTGAGCATACCCTGGGTGAAACGGTGAATAACCAACACCTTTGGCGGCAGGTTATTTTTGCGCACCACTTCGGCCAGGAAGTCGATGGCGTCATTGATGTCCCCGGCATTGAATGTACCGATCTTTGACCCCGGCCTTTCTCCATTTTTCATAGAAAATTCCGGGTCAATTCCCAGGTGAACCTGCGGCAGTTGTAAGAATTTTTCCAGCGTGGGCACTTCGTCTTTAACGGTACTGTGCCCGACCTGGATATCAACAAATACCTGGGCATCTATTTCCTTAGCCCATGCCACGATGGTGTCTATCTGGTGTGAAGGCATACGAAGCCGGTGTTTGCCATCCTTGCCGGGTGCACCCTGTGCCGTAATGGCCACATAATGCAGGGCGGGGATCGTTTTCACAGATGAATCCGCTGCAGACCAGGCAGCTACCTCGCCCAACAATTTCTTAAACATGGAGTCTTTAGGTATCTCTCCTAGGATACCCATCCTTTTAGAATAAAGATTACCATAAAAAGCTATGATCCGGTTGTAAGGCAACAGGGCTCCCGCGAGTGGATAAACTGTTTTTACCGGCCATTTATTGGTTGTATCATTATTACTGATTTCAAGCATGCGCTTGTTAAAATCGGCAGTATCAAGAGTAGCTGTGGGGGAAGGAGCTTGTTCTGCAGGAATGTCGGATTCATTTTTTGCTCCTGACGCGGTGGCTTGTGCGCCCGCTTTTTCCGAAACACTGTTGCAGCTGCTGACTAAAAAAAGAAAGGAAAAAACTGGAAGAAATGCCAGCATTCTTTTACAGGGTGTGTTCATTGAAGTTTTTGATTGTTTGTGCTATTCAATTAAGTTGAGAATAATGGATGAATCATACGACTGCCTTGATGAAAACAGTATAGCAGGTTCAGAGATAGTTCCACAGGTACCCGGTAAAACTTATTGTACCGGTTAGTTGCCGACTTTTACATCTATTTTTTTGGTTTCTACCTTAACACCGTTTTTATCAACACTAATGCTGGTAGGTTTCGGATCTTCTTTAATGATCACAGCCGGTTTTTCGGCGGGGGTAACAATAACTTCTTTTTTCACCTCGGTAGTCCGGTCTGTACAGGAAACGATGACCATTACCAACGCCGCTACTAAAATTCCATTAACTTTTTTCATAAATAGTTGTTTTTGGTGACTGCAGGTTTTGAATTTTTTATTGGGGATACAGCAGTCATAGATAAGGTTCAAATACTGTGCCTCAAACTAAAAACTGCCTAAAATATCCTCCTTTGGCACTCATTAGAAAATATTCCCAATTCTTTTTCGTTTATATAATACCATAAACGACAGCAATTGAAAAAATATTACTTATCCTTATTATTATTCATTCCCCTGCTTGCCGGTGCGCAGAAAAACGTCGATCTTGACAAGTTTACTTTTACTGCACAATTCCGCTCGCTGCCTGCTATCCGGCTGGACAGCAGTTTTCGGACGTACAATGTAAGTATAGAAGGCACTAAACTCATACAGGGTTACCTCGACGAAATAGACCCCGAAAAATCTGTGCTGCTGGAGGGCTGGAAAAAATTACCTAAGGAAGGTCACCTCGCGGTGATAGTGAAAATCGAAGACCTGCTTCCCCAATCGGTAACGGTAAAAGAGCGGGTGGAAACGATCAAAAATAAAGCGGGGCAGGCCACAGGCACCCGCACCTATTACTGGCAGGAAGTGGTTTATACTTTTGCCGCCCTGGCAAATATCCACGACTACAGGGGTAAACATATCCGGGATGAAGTATTGGCCAGCCGGGATCACAAACAGGTTTACAAAAGCCCGGAATTCCCTATCCGCGGCCTGGCGGAAGGATATTTTGTGTTAAACTCACTCTCCGTCACAAGGGATCTTTTTCGCAACTGTGTTACCCGGGCAATGCACCAGTTAACTGACCGTATTACAGATAACTTCGGATTTAAAGAAGTCACCGTCAAAGATCATATGTGGATAGTAGACAGCAGGAAACATGCTGAATACGAAGCACACCGCAAGGCTTTCCGGGATATGAATGAAGTGATTTTTGGCATGAATGCTTATACCCCGATCACCAACGCAAGGGAGCAGCTGAAGCCGGTGATCAACTACTTTGAAGGCGTGAAAAGAAAATATACCAGCACCAGCAAACACGACCGTAAGATCAGGTATGCCAGTTATTATAATCTCGCAGTATTATATTATTACCTTGACGACCCCCAGATGATGATGAAAGAAGCCAACGGACTCATTCTGAATGATTTTGATGCAAATGATGGTAAGGGTTTTGAAAGAACAGCGCTTTGGCTGAAAAAGCAATTCGAGACAACCAATATTTACACCCGTCATTTTGCCATTGACCCGGCTACATTTAAAGGCCCTTACGAAAACGGAACGGTGAAGGCCAAAAAACCAGAGGTTAAAAAATCACGTTAGGATCTCACAGCACAAGGATTTTCCAAGTCAAATTACCCGCCTGGCGGGTTGAAGGGTGGATGGCTCATAATGTCGTGTACCCGCGCCATTACCGGTCCATCTAATATTTGCTATTTTCACGGCATGCATCCACATATTCAAACACTTACTGCATGCATCAACCTGGAAGAAAAAGAACAAAAGCAGCGCTTTAGTATCGACCAGGTGCATACCTTAAAACAATTAAAAGCAGAAGGGCTTGCTCTACACCCCATCATTGTAACCAAAAAGAATTTTGGCTACGCCGATTATCCCGAGATCAGCTTCAGGCTTGCATTTCCTCCTGAAGCGAATCTATTCCGGGATGGCGCGGCCATTGAGTGTTTCACCACCGGGCAAGATCCTGTAAAAGGTATCCTGATGAGCCTGGAAGGTAGCAGTGGCGAATTTCGTTTATTTGCCCCCGATTTTCCTGACTGGATAGAAGACGATGGTGTGGGCATTAAACTGGCCCCGGACACGCGGACCACCGGCATAATGAAAAAAACGCTGGCAGAAATGGAGCAGCATAAAGCCGTCTTCCGCTTATTTGAGACGTTACATAACGAAACCATAAATGATCTGCCCGCCGCGGTTCATATACCCTCCCTCCCAGTTTTCCGCAACAGGTTACTGAACGAGAGCCAGCAAGAGGCGGTAAAAGCGATTTGCGGAAATGAAAACATTACCATAGTGCACGGCCCTCCCGGCACCGGTAAGACCACCACGCTTGTGGAAGCCATATTTCAATTAGTGAATGCCGGCGAAAAAATATTAGTGGCCGCCCCGAGCAACACCGCCGTGGACAATATCGCAAAAGGCCTGATCAGCCAGGGGTTAAATATTTTACGTGTCGGGAATACAAGCAAAGTGGACGAAGTTATTTTTTCACACACGCCGGAAGGCAAACTCGCGGGCAGCAGGCAACAAAAAGAAATAAAACAATTAAAAATAAGGGCAGAAGAATTCAGGCGGATGGCCCTGAAATACAAAAGAAGTTTTGGCAAATGCATGATATGGTCTATGATAATCAGCATTTGTTAATAAGCCAACGTGTGCTTTGGGACTTTGGCGCCGCAATAGACCTGAATATGACGCTTTTTAAAATGGAATTGATGAATAATGAACTGGCAGAAAAAGTGGAGTCCAATTTTGAAAGCGGTGTAAGGAGCGGAGTAAATGGCACGCCTTCTTTCTTTATAAATGGCATCAGGTATAATGGCATTTACGACTTCGACTCCATGCATACGGCTATCAAAGAATTTAATCATATACCTTTTTCCGTTTAAGAAGTTCCATCAAATCGCCTGGCTAAAGCATGCTTTTTGATGGGACGATTGTAGCGCAAATGGTTAATACTACGATCATGCTAAGCCGCTATGAAAAAGAGAAAATATTTTGCTTGCCTGGTGAGTGGGTTAAGAAGAGTTGGTCAAACAAAAAAAGCTACCGAAGTAGCTTTCGATATCTATATAATGACCTGTTAGGAAATCTGCTTCAATGCTTCTCTAACTGTTTCAGACAGTGGCGTAGTCGCTCTACCGATAAGCGTAGAGAGTTGGTGGCTGTCATCAAACAAATCACCTTTAGATACTGATACGTCCCAGCTTGCAATCGCCTGTGCAAAATCTTTTGG
>JAKFCK010000513.1:0-4555 GCA_036676685.1 Chitinophagaceae bacterium
GATCGCGGAAGAAACATTGCGTTTGCTTAAAAAACAATAGGCAATGATATTTCACCCCTGCCCGTCCGGTCAGGCGGGCCTCCGGGGGTTTCCCCCTCACGGTATTCCATAACAATAATAATGTCAACCCTTCAGGTTTGCTTCTACCATAGTGTTGTCCGCGATGCACCTAACCGGCAACCCGCAACCCGCAACCCCGTAAACCCGCGCAACCCATACCCCAAGTAAAACAACTCATAATTCATAACTCATAATTCATAATTCAACATTCATAATTCTTAACTTTAATTCCTATGGACAAAAAGAAAGCAGACCTCATCTCGGAGATAAAATTTTTAGAAGGGCCACAAAGCAGGTGGGACGAATTTAAATTTACTATAAAGGTATTACTGGACTTCATCCGGGGATTCCGGGTGTTACATTTTGCGGGGCCCTGCGTAACTGTTTTTGGCTCGGCAAGGTTTAAAGAAGACCATCCTTATTATAAAGAAGCGCAGGCAATTGCGGGGGAAATTGCCAAACTGGGATTTACAATTATGACCGGTGGTGGCCCGGGTATCATGGAAGCTGCTAACCGCGGCGCAAAAGATGTAGGTGGCAGGAGCGTGGGATGTAACATTGAGCTGCCGCACGAACAGGATCATAACCCGTACCTTGACAAATGGGTAGACATCAAGTTCTTCTTCGTGAGAAAAACCCTGCTCATCAAATATTCCTATGCCTTCGTGGTAATGCCCGGTGGATTCGGTACGCTGGATGAATATTTTGAAGCCGTTACGCTTATACAGACAAAGATGATCCATGAATTTCCCATCATCATTTTTGATACAGATTATCACAAGAACATTATAGAGCACATTGAATTGATGAAGATGGAAGGAACTATTTCCCCTGCGGACCTCGAGTTGTGTCTCTTTACAGATTCTGTAGAAGAAGCCATCAAACATTTGCAGGTGCACAGTATCAATAAGTTTGGCCTGAAACCCGAAACCCAGCAACGTAGTGTCATCCGCGCTTTATTCGAACATCGCTGGGACTCACCGAAAAGCAAAGTGGATTAATGATTTGGTGATTTGAGGATTTGGTGATTTGATAATGGAGAATAAGCAATAAGCAATAGACTAATAGGAATGGGCAATAGGCAATGAACAATGACCAAATATCCGTTCATTTGCTAAATTACCCGCACAGCTGTAATAATCATCAAATCACCAAATTACCAAATCATCAAATTGTTTGTCACCAAATCATCAAATTGCTTGTCTTAACTTTAGAACTATAACGAACCACCTTGACGGAATTTATATTGAACGATATGGTTGTTTCCACAGCTTTACCCCCGGGCATGCTGTTGCTGGATTTTATCCGGTATCATCAGCATCTTATGGGCACAAAGATCGGCTGCAGGGAAGGGGATTGTGGGGCCTGCACCGTGATGGTGGGGGAGATAAAAGAAGATAAGCTGGTGTATTCCACCGCAACAAGTTGTTTGATGCCCATCGGGAATGCGAAAGGCAAACATATTGTAACCATAGAAGGGTTGAACGTAGAAGGTTTGAATGCGGTACAGCAGGCTTTTGCAGATGAAGGGGCCACCCAGTGTGGTTTTTGCACGCCCGGGTTTATTGTTTCCCTTGCCGGGTTTTGTATCAATCCTGCAACACCGGCTTATCCGCATGCGATCGACGCCATGAATGGCAATATATGCAGGTGCACAGGCTATAAATCTATTGAAAGGGCTGCCGACCGGGTCAATCAAATGATGCAACAAAGAGGTGGGAAGGATCCGCTTGCCTTTGCGGCAGACCATAACATCATTCCATCCTGGTTCACGGGGATCAAAGAAAAACTCGGTACACTTACCGTGGCAAAACAAACTGCGCCCACTAATGGCTCCGAAAAAAAATTACTGGCCGGTGGTACGGATCTGTATGTGCAGCAGCACGATACCATGCCCGGGGAAAATATTGATTTCCTGTTTGACGAAGCTGTTTTGAAGGGCATCACACCCGGGGGAGACGAATGTGTAATGGGCGCATCCGTCACTGCGGCCGATATCGCCGCCTCCCCTGTTTTCAGGACTCATTTCCCGGATCTTGACAGGTATATCAAACTCGTTTCTTCCACACCCATCCGGAACATGGCCACGCTTGCAGGTAACTTTTGCAATGCCTCCCCGATCGGCGACTTCACGATATTTTTCCTGGCACTGGATGCACAGGTGCTGTTATCCAGTGGCGTGGAGAAAAGAAAAATGCCCCTGCGAAACTTTTACCCCGGGTACAAAAAACTGAACAAGGCCCCGCATGAATTCATAGAAAAAATTTCTTTTCGTTTACCCCAGGCCGGTAGTTATTTCAATTTTGAAAAAGTATGTAAACGTACTTACCTGGATATAGCCAGTGTAAACACAGCGATTCATTTGCAAATGAACGGCGATACCATCGAAGATGCAGGATTAGCAGCCGGCGGCGTTGGACCAGTACCTTTATTCCTAAAAGCAGGAAGTAATTTTTTGAAAGGGAAAAAAGTTGAAGCAACTGTCCTGGATGAATTATTAGCAATCATTCAAACAGAAATTTCACCCATCAGCGACGCCCGCGGAACAGCAGCCTACAAACGACTTTTATTAAACCAACTTGTGCGGGCTCACTTCAGGAGCCTCGCGCAAAAGCCGGTATAATTAAAATAACAAATTGAAGAACGACGAAACGATACATGAAACGCCAGGCTCCCCTTTAGGGGTTGGGGGTCCAGGCTCCCCTTTAGGGGCGGGGGGGCAATCCCCTTTAGGGGCTGGGGGGAACAACTCCCCTTTAGGGGCGGGGGGGTTCAATATCGATTCCTTCACCCACGTAAGAGGCGAATCCATTTACCTGGACGATATCCCTACGCTGCACGGCACATTATACGGCGCTGTGTATGGCTCACCGCTGGCGCATGGAAAAATTGTAGGACTGCATTTACAGGAAGCGGAAGTTGTACCCGGCGTGGTGCGTATTTTCACCAGTAAAGATATTTTAGGAAAGAACCAGATCGGCGGTATTGTGCCGGATGAACCGTTGATGGCAGATGACGAAGTTCATTATGATGGTATGCCTGTGGCCTTCGTGGTTGCCATATCCCCGGAGATCGCTTATGCGGCGCTAAAAAAGATCAGGATCGAAATAGAACCCCTGCCGGTGGTGACTGACCCACGGGTGGCAAAGGAAAACGGGGCACTCATTGTGCAGCCACGGACCTTTAAACTGGGGGACAGTGCAGCCGCGTTTGCCCGCTGTAAATATATTTTTGAAGGCAGTACGTTTACCAATGGGCAGGAACATTTATACATTGAAACACAGGGCGCATATGCCTTTCCGCTGGAGAATGGTGCAGTGAAAGTTTATTCTTCCACGCAGGGGCCTACCGCGGTGCAGCGGCATGCGGCGGATGTGCTCGGTATTCCCATGCATATGATAGAAGTGGATACCACCCGCCTCGGTGGCGGTTTTGGCGGCAAGGAAGACCAGGCTACATCGTGGGCCATATTTTGTTTAATGGCGGCGCAGCAGTTGAAACGCCCGGTGAAATATAGCCTGCATCGTATGGAAGATATGCGCATGACGGGCAAAAGAAATCCTTACAGTTCAGATTTTAAGATCGGCCTGGATGAAGCGTATAAAATACAGGCCTATGAAGCCACATTCTACCAGAATGCCGGGGCTGCAGCAGACCTTTCACCGGCCGTGCTGGAGCGCACCTTGTTCCATTGCACCAACAGTTATTTTGTGCCGAATGTAACCGCAACAGCATATAGCTGCCGCACTAACCTGCCACCCAATACAGCCTTCCGCGGGTTCGGTGGACCGCAGGGTATGTTCGTGATCGAGTCTGCTATCGCAAAAGCTGCGGAAGAATTGGGAATACCGGCAACGGTTATCCAGGAAAAGAATTTATTGCAGACAGGCGATGAATTTCCTTACGGCCAAAAGGCGCAAAGCGAGGCAGGGCCATGCTGGAGCAAAGCAACGGAATATTATGATCTCTCTTACCTGCAAAAAGAAGTGAACGGGTTTAATGCCGGCAACGAATGGGTTAAGAAAGGGCTGGCACTTATGCCCATCTGCTTTGGTATTTCCTTTACCAAAACACTCATGAACCAGGCGAGGGCATTGGTGCACGTATATACCGATGGTAGTGTGGCGGTGAGTACCGGTGCTGTGGAAATGGGCCAGGGTGTGAATACAAAAATGCTGCAGGTAGCGGCTACCATTTTTTCTATTGATGTCAAACGTGTAAAATTAAACAGTACCAATACCAGCCGCATTGCCAATACATCACCCTCTGCAGCCAGCGCTACGGCCGACCTGAATGGCAAAGCAGTGCAGATCGCCTGCACTAAAATCCTGGAACGCCTGAAGGAAACTGCAGCAGGTATTTTACAGGTTGATATTACAGGGATAGCAATAAAAGACGAGGTCGTTTATAACGCTGGCCAGGCCACCGACCTGCACTGGAGCATCGCCACCTCGGCGGCCACCAACCTGGCCGCGGCCGGGCGCGCCGAAAGGGG
>JAKFCK010000514.1:0-12847 GCA_036676685.1 Chitinophagaceae bacterium
GTATTAAAATATTGAAATTGCCAGATGTACTGGAGAAGTCGTTCTGTCATGGGGTACGGTGTTAGCCCGCCAAAATACAAAAGACTTTTTTAAAATCATAATGATAGCCCCTGGTCGATAGCCCCTGAATGCAAGTCTGCCTTCAGTTATATATCTCTTTATAAAACCGCTGGAAAAATCAGTAAATTTTTACCTTTTTTACCCCCCTGTTAACCTGAAACTTTTGACCGTATCCTGCACTTCAGATAAGAACAATCAACTTAATGCCCTTACTACCCTGCTCACCGGCAGCCCCATCACATTATAGAAATCGCCTTCTATGGATTTAATACCCACCACACCGATCCACTCCTGTATCGCATAAGCCCCGGCTTTATCGTAGGGCTGGTATTTATCTACGTAGAAAATGATCTGCTCCCTGGTGAGGGAATGAAAAGTAACCGATGTAGTATCCGCAAAGGAAATTTCTTTTTCTCCATCCAGGATCACCACAGCGGTAATCACCTGGTGCGTATTCCCGGATAATTCCTGCAGGATCGCGATGGCATCTTCCCGGTCCTTAGGTTTGCCGATGATCCGTTTGTTACACACCACAATGGTGTCTGCGGCAAGAACGGGCAGCTGCCCGGTATTTTTGGGCATCACAGCAACTGCTTTATTGCGGGCGATATGAATGGCGGCTTCCTCAAAAGAATGTTCAGGAAAAAAACTTTCATCAGTATCGCTTACGATCACTTCGAAGGGAATTTCTGCCCATTCTAAAAGTTGTTTCCTGCGGGGAGATTGGGAAGCCAAAATGATTTTCTTCATGAACCTAAAAGATAAAAAATAACATAGATAAAATACCGGCCAGCATCACCAGTTTAAGGTAAGTACTTAGCTGGTGGTATTGGGCCGGAGTCGTGGCAGTATATAGCTTTTTTAATATAATAATAAGGGGCATGATGATCAGCAGGTTGGTATACAGGGCAATCACCCACCAGCCGGACTGCCAGGCGTAAAGCTGAACGATAACAAGCGCCGCAATACAGACTACCAACCAGACCGCGGTAAAAACCTTACTTGCAGGCACTCCCCACGCAATCGGCATGGTGCGGCACTGGTATTTTGCATCACCTTCCATGTCTTCCAGGTCTTTGATCACTTCGCGGATAAGCGATACGATAAAAGCAAATCCCGCATAAAGCACCATGAACTTAAAAAATTTAGGTGCATCAAAAGGTACTTCCCGGCGCTGCCATACGGCGATGTTGGCCCCTCCAAAAAAGTAAACTACTACGATTACCCAGGACGTTAATGCTGCAATGATAACATTGCCGGAGAGTATCCTTTTTTTAAACGTAGTGGAATAAAACCAAAGCAGCAATACACAAACAACATTAGCCAGGGCGATGAGCCAGTTACCTATCCTGTAACTGATGTAGACACTCAGGAGGATGCCGAAACCTGATAAAAGCAAATGCCAGATAATGGCCCACCTCCGTTTAACGATCTTATCCACCACCACTTTGGCCGGTTTGTTTACCGCATCTATCTGCAGGTCAAAATAGTCATTGATAATATAACCTGCTGCAGCAATAGCAACAGAAGCAGCGATCAATAAATAAAAGAGAAAATGTTTATGATCATAGCCGGGTTGATTTAGCATAGTTTCGAAAACGCAGAAATAAAAAAGGCATTGGGTTAGGGCAATGAAAAAAAGATTGGGCCAACGGATAAGTTTTAAAAAAGCTGCAATTAATTTCATGGGGAGATGCTATTCTGCGAAATTAATGGTTGAGCGCCGAATCATGTCGAAAAGCTATTTTGAGGTAATACTTTCATCGTTATTCCACTGGTTGTTCAGTTTCAGCACTTTTTCAATCACGTCCCTCACACAACCCCGGCCACCGTTTATCGGCGAAATGTAGTGCGAAAGAGCTTTTATCTCGGGTACCGCATCGTTGGGGCAACAGGCCAGTCCTGCCATTTGCATAGGCACCAGGTCGGGGATATCATCACCCATATAGAGTACCTCCGGCCACTGAAGCCCATGATCGGAAACATATTTAGTTAAGACGGCCTTCTTATCTATTACGTTCATGCTCACTTCTGTAATACCCAGTTTCCTCAGCCGGTTTTTCACGGCATCAGAATTACCCCCGGAGATCACCAGCACAAGGTATCCCGTCTTTACGGCGAGTTGCAGGGCATAGCCATCTTTGATGTTCATGCTGCGGGCCATCTGCCCATCATTTAGCACAAGGAGATTACCATCAGTAAGCACCCCATCGACATCAAGGACAAAAAGTTTAATGTTTTTAAAAAGGGAAAGTAAGTTCATGAGCCCCCGTCCCCTAAAAGGGAACTTGATTTAAAGGTTATAATTTTTACGAAGATTCGTCCTGTTCAACGTGAATGTTTACAATATTTCCGGGTTCGAAAGTTCCCCCTACAGTGGAAAAGGGGCTAGCTACTTCCGGTTGTCCCTCCATTCATACACCCAGCTGCTCTGGATCATTTCCAGGTGGCCTTCGTTACTTTCCTCCGGCTTGCCGGCAAAATGCGGTATCTCCAACACCCATTTATGAAGGTCTGTAAAACGGATACGGTAGATCTTACCTTCGTTAAATTCATCTCCAAATCGCTCGTATAACTTTTGGGCGATATCTTCATAATCGTTCCAGTGGATGGGTGGTTCAAATGTCATAACAAATAATTTGCTGAGGTGATGAGTAGTTAATCTGCTGATATTTTTAAGTAAAGTAGCCTCTATCTAATAGCAAAAGGTCCGAACTTGTAGGGTTTTTACTCCCCCAAAAACTGGGTCTGGTCCGGTAAGGTCACTTCAATCTCACCGCTGGAGTCTGCGTCGAGTACACACTGGCAGCTTAATCTCGAATTGAGCCGTGGATTCACAGCCCTGTCTATAAAGTCTTCCTCCTTGTCAGATAATTCTTCCACAAAGTCCTCCCCCTTTTCCAGGTACACATGACAGGTGCTGCATGCGCAAACTCCCCCGCAGTTGTGATGAAGGTTAATATCATTCTTTAAAGCTATTTCAAGAATTGATTGGTCTGGTTCGATGTTATTCAAGATGATCGGCTCTAATCCTTTCTGCTCAAATTTAAATTTGATAGTATACATGCGTGCAAATTTCGGAGTGCAAACCTACACGAAATTACCAATTAAGGAAAAAATACATTTTGGTCCCCAGCTGATTATCCCCGTTTTTTCACTTAATTTGGATGGGTAAAGAAGATCCCCGATGTGTTAAACCAACTATTATGTTCTTAAAGAAATTAATTATTCCGTTGCTTATTTCAGGCATAATAGCGGCATGCAAACAGAAAAAAGATACAAGTGTAAAGACCACTGAACCAGCCATACAGGTGCGAAAAGATACTGCTAAACTTAAAACTGAAGTGCAGCCCTCCCGGCCACCAATCATTAATATTGTGGATACGGTAGCCGTGAAACACATTGTAATTTATATTAAGGATACAGCAGCAAGCAGTGAACGTATCAGTGAAAAGCTGGCCGCTATTTACGGGAAAAGATTACCGGCATTTATCACTAAAAACAACCTGAAGATTGTCGGGCCGCCAATTGCCTGGTATAAAAGCAGCAAACCTCCTTTCTTTTTCGAGGCCGGCTTACCGGTGGATAAAAAGCCAGCGAAGCCCCAAAAAGGTATACTCGTAAAAAATATCGGGGGCGATAGTGCAGTGGTCGCACATTTTTATGGCCCCTACTCCAGCACCTTTATGGCATATGAAGCGCTAACAGACTGGCTAAAGGAACACAAGAAAAAAACCTCTGGACTGCCTTATGAAATATATGTGACCGATCCCGTAGGCAAAGATGGAAAACTACTGGATCCTTATAGAGTGCAAACGGATATTATTTTCCCGCACCGGTAGAGTTTTTCAATGTTAAATGTTGCTTTTTTAACGTGGATGTTCTAAAGGGTAGAAGTAAATAGTGTAATAAGTAAATAGAGTAAGTTTGTAAAGTAGCTTCCACCCCAGAATACCTATTTACTTTATATACTTTAATCCCAAACATCAATCCGTCCCGCGTCCACCGTCCACCGTCTACCGTCTCAGGGATTCATAATACTATCCGTAAGCCGCAGGTAAGTTGTCCTCATCTTGGGATGCGCGGTGAACAGCCGCAGGTGTTTGTCCAGCGTATGAATGTCTTTGCGAATCGCCGGCCCGGTTTGCACTTTGGAGGGTGAAACCTGGGTTATGCGGTGCGCTGTCTCCATAATGAGTGGCTTCAGCATGTTAAAGGAAATATTTTCTTTCTCACAAAAATCCTCTGCAATGGCGTAGAGATGATTGGTAAAATTACTAACTACCACCGCCGCCGCGTGCAGCTTAAGCCTTTCTTCATCACTTACTATTTTTACAGAAGCAGAGATCGATTGGGCAAAAGCCTCTACAAAGGCTGTCACTTCTTCATCACTGCCATCTACCAGAAAAGGGATGGGAGGAATGATCGTCATTTCCTTGCGTAAACTTTGTAGAGGATACAAAACGCCATAGCGTGTTGAGAAACCCGCCAGGATATCCCGGGAGACGGAACCAGCGGTGTGCACAATAATCTTATCCTGCAAGCCGCCCTGCACGAAAAAACTCTCGAGGGCAGTATCTGATATCGCTATTATAAAAAGATCAGCATTATTATCGGGTTGCCCGTTGAAGTCCGCATAGGCCGCCCCAAATTCATCTGCCAGCAATTTTGCGTGGCCGGCGTCCCGGCTTATCACCTGCACTACCTGGTGGCCCTGCTGCACAATAAGCCTGCCCATTACCGTCGCTACATTACCTGAACCGATCATTGCTATTTTCATATGTAATACCTTTGAGTTGATGAATGTACAAAAAAACTTAGCAATCAGGTTTTTCCGAACCAAATTAACTCTACTGGGCCTGGTGAGCAAAAAACAGGCAGGCAAGGAGGCCTTCCGGCTGTTTTGTACGCCCTTCACCAGGTATAAGGGAAAGCCTGCAACGGTATTCACTAATGGTGAAGCTTTGGAATTTGAGCTTGAGGGAAAAATTGTGCGTGGCTTTCGTTGTAATCCTTCGGGCACCAAAAAAATATTGCTCCTGCATGGCTTTGCTTCCAGCTGTCATAAATTTGACCGGTATGCAATCGAATTAATTAAAAAAAATTACGAGGTGCTGGCCTTTGATGCGCCTGCACATGGTGCCAGCGATGGTAATACAGTCAACGCAGTAGAATACAGCGACATGATTAAGAAGGTATCATCTCTGTATGGGCCGATAGATGGTTTTATCGCACACTCCTTTGGCGGCATCGGCCTGAGCCTGGCCCTGGAAAATATGGATCATACACGGGATACTAAAGTAGTCCTGGTTGCACCAGCAACAGAAACCGCATCCGCTATTGATGGTGCTTTCCAGGTGTTGGGTATTCGTAAACAACTGCTGCGAGACTGCCTGGACCAACATATATTTCGTATCAGCGGGCAACAACCATCCTGGTTTTCTATCCGCAGAGCGATGAAGAACATCCGGGCATCCGTGCTTTGGATACATGATGAAGAGGACTATATCACGCCGCTTAAGGATGTGATTAAAGTAAAAGAGGATAACCTGTCTCACATTCAATTTATGTTTACAAGCGGGCTCGGCCACCAGAAAATTTACAGGGACGCCGGCGTAAAAAATGCCATCCTTAACTTTCTCTGAATTATCCCTGCCCGGTGAAAAATTTTGATTTTTCAATTTTAAACTAATATTGCAGTATTCTTGCCGCTGGTTTTTGTGCCGGGTTTTGCGAAATTTCAGCTAAAAAAAGCGCAACCTTGTTAGCGTCATCAGTTTAAACGAACGACGGCGAAGCACTTAGGTGGCACCGGATCAAAGGATTTAAAATAAGCCCGTTCCTTTTTTGAAACAGGAAAATGCGGGATGACGAAAATATTATGGCGAAAAACTTATTGATAGTAGAGTCCCCTGCGAAAGCGAAGACGATCGAAGGTATACTCGGGAAAGATTTTGAGGTAAAAAGTTGCTTTGGTCATATCCGTGACCTGGAAAAAAATGACATGGGTATTGATGTCAACAACAATTTTACCCCTAAATATATAGTTCCTGCGGAAAAAGAACGGGTTGTTAAGGATTTAAAAGCTTTGGCAAAAAAGGCAGACGAGGTTTGGCTGGCATCGGATGAGGACCGGGAAGGAGAAAGCATCAGCTGGCATCTTGCCGAAGTGCTGAACCTGGATCCGAAGACCACGAAACGAATCGTTTTTCACGAGATCACGAAACCTGCTATTCAAAAAGCTGTGCAGAATCCCCGCCTGATCAATATGAACCTCGTAAATGCGCAGCAGGCCCGCCGGGTGGTGGACAGGCTTGTAGGTTTTGAGCTCAGCCCGGTGTTGTGGAGAAAGATCGGCCGGCAAGGAGGATTGAGCGCGGGTCGTGTACAAAGTGTGGCAGTAAAGCTCATTGTCGAAAAAGAAAGAGAGATCAATGCATTTGTACCCACTGCAAGTTTTAAAGTGGAAGCTTCGCTTGCGGCAACAGATTTAAACAACCGGACTGTGGCTTTTAAGGCAGAAGGCGCCCGGTTTAACCAGGCAGAGGATGCCGAAAAGTTTTTACAAAGCTGTATAGGCGCAAAATATACCGTCAGGGATATCCAGGTAAGGCCGGGCAAACGTACGCCCGCTGCGCCTTTCACCACAAGTACACTGCAGCAGGAAGCCAGCCGCAAACTTGGCTATGGCGTAAGTAAAACAATGCTGCTTGCACAAAGACTTTACGAAAGTGGAAAAATCACTTACATGCGTACTGACAGTGTGAGCCTGAGTGATACCGCAATGGAAGCCATAAAGGCGGAGATTAGCAGCAGTTTCGGTGAAAAATACTTTCAGGTAAGAAAATACAAGAATAAAAATGAAAGTGCACAGGAAGCTCATGAAGCCATCCGACCCACTTACATGGAAAATTCGAGTGTAAATGACGCGGAACTCAACCGCCTCTATGAACTGATCTGGAAGAGAACAATTGCCTCCCAGATGAGTGATGCGGAATTTGAAAAAACAACCGCCAAAATAAATATAAGTACCAACAACCAGGAACTTACCGCAACGGGTGAAGTGCTGAAGTTTGACGGTTTTTTAAAAGTATACCTGGAAAGCACGGATGAGGAAGAAACGGAAGAGGGTGCTGAGAGCCGACTGCCTAACCTTACAGTGAACCAGGACCTTGCCTTCAACCAAATGACGGCAACCGAAAAATTCACCAAACATTCTGCGCGCTATACAGAAGCTTCCCTGGTGAAAAAACTGGAAGAACTCGGTATTGGACGGCCAAGTACCTATGCCCCTACCATCTCCACCATCATCAAAAGAAATTATGTAGAGAAAAAAGACAAGGAAGGAACCAAAAGAGAATTTCGTGTCCTAACGTTGAAAGATGATCATATTAAAAAGATCACGGACGTAGAAAATACCGGTGCAGAGAAATCAAAATTATTTCCTACGGACCTCGGTCTTGTAGTTACGGATTTTCTTAGCCAGCATTTTAAGGATGTGATGGATTATTCGTTCACGGCCAACATCGAGAAGGAATTCGACGAAATAGCAGAAGGAAAAATAAAATGGAACACGATGGTGGGTGGCTTTTACGGGCCGTTTCATACCGGTGTGGAACATACCCTGGAAACAGCAGAACGTGCTGTGGGTGAACGTGTGCTAGGCGTAAGCGAAGACGGCAAACCTATAACCGCACGGATGGGACGTTACGGCCCAATGGTGCAGATCGGTGCACAAACTGACGAGGATAAACCTAAGTTTGCCAAACTAAAAGCCACGCAAAGCATTGAGACCATTACGATGGAAGAAGCACTCGAGTTGTTTAAATTGCCATTGGTATTAGGTGAATATGAGGGCCAGGAAGTGTCAGTGAACATCGGGCGTTTCGGGCCTTACGTGAAATGGGGGGAGCAGTTTATTTCCATCCCCAAAGGAGAAGAACCCACAGAAGTGGACCTGCAGAGAGCAATAGCCATCATCACCGCCAAACAGGTGGAGGACGCGCCCATAGGTTTTTTTGATGAGAAGCCTATTACAAAAGGAAAAGGACGTTTTGGACCCTTTATTAAATGGAACGACCTTTTTATCAATGTGCCGCGTGCGTATAATTTCGATGAACTTACCCAAAAAGATTGCAGCGAATTAATAGAAAAGAAAATTGAGAAAGAAGCAAACCGTTTTATCCAACAATGGCCGGCAGAAAAGATTTCCATCGAGAACGGTAGGTGGGGCCCTTTTATACGTTTTAATAAAAAAATGCTGAAACTCACCGCCGGGCCAAACGGGAAATATACCCCGGAAGAACTCGCTACGATAGACCTTGAAGAGGTAAAAAAAATGATACTGGTGCAGGATCCGAAGGCGTTTGATAAAAAATCAAAAACTACTACCGCAAAAAAGAGCACCACGAAAAAAGCCCCGGCAAAAAAAGCAGCACCCCGGAAAAAATAATCGTTAATATCGCCCCGCTCTCAAGCGGGGCATTTTTTTTGCATGAGTATTCCTACCCGATCCTGTGCGCAAAGACCGCAGCATTTGAAGTATTTAATAACAACTGTGGAAAATAATTCCTGAATTATAGTAACACAATCCCGAAATTCAATTTTAAATAATAGTCCTTGCAGGAAAACAAAGAAATAAAAGCATTACTCCATCTCATAGACGATCCAGACGAATATGTGTACCAGACCGTGAGCGAAAAGATCGTTTCTTTTGGTAAGGATATTATACCCAACCTGGAAGACCTGTGGGAGACGATCAATAACGAAGAAACACAGGAAAGGATAGAGTTACTTATTCACCGCCTGCATTTCCGGGACCTCACCGAAGAATTTATCGCATGGAAAGATCAGCCGGCTGACCTGCTTGAAGCAGCCCTGATCGTCGCCAAATATAATTACCCGGATATGCAGGAAACCTCCTGCCGGCAGGAAGTGGAGAAAATAAGAAGGAATACCTGGCTGGAATTAAATAATTACTTGACACCGATTGAGAAAATCAATGTGATCAATAGTATATTTTTTAATTACTATAAACAAAAAGGTGTCGAGATCAGCTACAGTAACCCGGATCATTTTCTCATCAATAAAACACTGGAGAGTAAAAAAGGTAACGCTATCAGTAATGGTATTATTTACATCGCACTTTGCCAGTTGCTGGATATCCCTGTGAAAGCCATCAATATTCCCCGCCAGTTTATTTTAGGCTATATCGATGAACAGTATGAGATACTCAATCCTGCGGGGCAACCGGCTGAGAAAATAAAATTTTTTATAGATGCATTAACCGGGCAGATGTATTCCCATACAGACATCGAACATTATTTTAAAAGGTTGTCCATCCCTCCCGTAGCTTCTTATTACCGAACGCTGAGCAACAAAAAAGTGATACAGTTTTTGCTGGAAGAATTAAGTAAGTGTTTTGACAACCAACGTAACCTTTACAAAATGCATGAACTGTTATCACTGGCAAACCTGCTGGATACATGATCTACCATATCACTTCCAAATCCGCATGGGAAGAGGCTTTGCTTAAGGGCTATTATAAAACAGCATCTCTTGCCAACGAAGGCTTTATTCATAACAGCACCCGCGCACAGGTACCGGGCGTATTGCACCGATATTACAATGGCCAGGAAGACCTGTTGCTGTTACATATCGATGAATCCTTACTGCATGCCCCGTTAAAATATGAACTGGCTCCTTCAGTGAATGAAATGTTTCCCCATATATTTGGCGTAATTAACATAGATGCTGTCATTAAAACCGAAGCAATATGATCAGCTGGGATGACTTTGAGAAAATAGACATGAGGGTGGGCACTGTCCTGGAGGTTTCAGACTTTGAAAAAGCCAGGAAACCTGCGTACCAACTTAAAATAGATTTTGGTGCGCTCGGCATCAAAAATTCATCCGCCCAGATCACCACACTGTATGACAAAACTGACCTTGTGGGTAAACAGGTGATTGCCATTGTGAACTTTCCTCCTAAACAGATCGCAAATTTCTTTAGCGAATGCCTCGTATTGGGGGTTTATAGCAGTGACAAGGATGTGGTGCTCCTGCAGCCATCATTACCCGTAAGGAATGGCGAAAGGATCGGGTAAAACGCCTGCCTTGTTCCGGGCCGGGTATCCATCATACCCGTACTATAATTTTCGCCGGGCAAACTACAATGGAATACCGTTTTATTACATTAAGTCCATAGAACCACTACATTTGATAGCCGGTGGCCCCAGGCCATGCTGTTTTGAATTTGGAGTCACACCCGGGCATTACGTAAGCCGGGAAAAAATTATCTTTTCGGCAAATGAGGTGACAGTTTGAAATGCTGTGCTGATATTTGTTGAGTTGTACCGCACAAATTATTTGATATGTTTAAGATCATTCTCCTTTTGTTAGTACCCGTGGTTTTACTTAATTGTAGTGGCAATGGCTCACGAAAACAAACCAAACTGGTAACAGCTGATACCGCTGCAGCGTATAAAAAATATAACCTGGATAAGATCAGGCTTCCGCTGGGTTTCCGGATCAGTGTGTATGCCGAAGTACCCAATGCGCGAAGCATCACCCTTTCTCCTTCGGGAATTTTATATGTCGGGAACCGGGATAAAGATAATGTGTACGCTGTGGTAGATGAGAATAAAGATGGTAAGGCGGATAAGGTCTATACAATTGCTTCGGGCCTCAACACGCCAAACGGTGTTGCTTTTAAAAACGGGCATCTCTACATAGCCACGATCTCCGGCATCTTAAAAATAGAAAATGTGGAGAAGAACCTTGCAACCCCGCCGGCACCAAAAATTATTTACGATCAATTTCCCACCGACAAACACCACGGCTGGAAATTCATTGCCTTTGGCCCAGATGGTAAATTGTATGTACCTGTAGGTGCACCATGCAATACCTGCAAAAAAGATGAGAAGGTATATGCTTCCATCACCCGCATGAATGAGGATGGAACAGGGCTGGAAGTTTTTGCAAATGGAATAAGAAACAGTGTTGGTTTTAGCTGGCACCCCGTTACCAAACATCTCTGGTTCACAGAAAACGGCCGTGATATGTTAGGTGATGATCAGCCCGGTGACGAGTTGAATACTGCGCCCGTTGCAGGGAGACATTTTGGTTTTCCTTTTTGCCACCAGGGAAATATAGCTGACCCGGAATTTGGACAGGAGGAAAACTGTAGCAAATTTACTCCACCGGTGCAGGTACTGGGAGCGCATGTGGCGGCACTGGGGATGCGTTTTTATACCGGGAATAATTTTGGAGCAGAATACAACAATAATATCCTGATTGCAGAACATGGTAGTTGGAACAGGAGTGAACCTGTGGGCTACAGGATCAGCCGGGTGAAGCTCGACAGTAACGGCAAATCGTCGGGTTACAGCACATTTGCAGAAGGCTGGCTGCAGCCTGGGGGCAAAGTGCTGGGACGCCCCGTAGACCTGGAGCAGATGCCTGACGGGTCGATCCTGGTTAGTGATGACTACAGCGGAGTGATCTACCGCATCTGGAAAAGCAATTAAAAAAGGAGGCTATCAGCCTCCTTAATTTGTTTCGGTGAAAAACCATTAAATAATTTCCTGCGAAATATTATTGGCAGAAACTGATTATAGGATCTTCTACACTTACTGTAACTACTCCGCGGGAGTTTACACTCACCTGCGAAGATGTAGAAGTAGTGAAGTTGTTCCTGGAACCTGACACAACCCATCTGCCTGTGGTTGACGTTTGGATCCTGGCGGTTCCCCTTGAAGTTGCGCTTTCAGAATACCGCTCCTGGGAGTTTGAACGATAGGTTTTACCAGATGTTTGCCCTACCCCAACATAAGAATACGTTGCATGATAGTTTACAAAAACCTTGTTGGCACGGAACATACCGAAAACAGTGGCATGAACAGTACCGGTGTAATTAACCCACTCATTGGTACACTCGTTGAAAAACGAACCTTCTACATCCATAGTCTCTACGGAGTTAAAGGGCCCGTTTCCTGCAGGCCGGCTGGAAACAAATGAGGAAAGCGTGAAGATTGCTGCTAAAGCAATCAACGACATGATTTTTTTCATAAATCTTGGAATTTTTGGTTAAATAAATAAGAGCCTACTTGGAGGTAAGCTCTGTTCTGATCAGAACGAGTTTGTAGATTTTGGTGCATAAAAAAAATGCCGTTGGTTGGGGCCTGGCATTACAATAACGTTTACAACTATTTCTTAGTATATATTTTAAAAAGATATTTTCCAAATACTGGGCCTAACAATATCATTTTTACCAACAAACAAATAATGATTTTTTAAAATATTACGTACTCCTACGTAGCAGAAATACGGTGGTCTCAGCGCAAAAAGCCGGTAAGAGATGGGCTGTGCAAAAAGTGCAAAAGTGGGAAGGCGGGCGGCAAAGACCTGCAGTCCCAGCTGGTAAACGTCAGCGTGAAGTATCACTAAAACGACCGGGGAAACCGGCATAGGGAATCTACTATTGCAGGTGCCCCTTCCCAAAGGAGAAAGGAAGGAGCTGGCTTGACTTTTCAATTACAAAAACTTTCCCGGACATTCCCGTGAGGATCAAACGGATCGGTGTGTTGGTACGATCTTCATATTCTTTAAGGGCTTGCCGGCACATTCCGCAGGGAGATACAGGCTCGTTACTTTCGCCGTTAAGGTTATGATAACTCACCACAAGGGTGTCGATGGGTACATTGTTGTGCACCACCGACGCTGCGCTCAGTAGAACCCGCTCTGCACAAATGCCTACGGGGTAGGACGCATTTTCCTGGTTGGTGCCG
>JAKFCK010000515.1:0-2189 GCA_036676685.1 Chitinophagaceae bacterium
TTATCCTGTTCCAAATGGCTGGCATATTTCATTACTACCATCGAATCTTTATATTGATCCATGATTGTCGCTGCCATTTGTTTGGCATATTTTATTTGTGCATTGCCTGCAAAACAAATCGCGAGGAACCAAAAACCGATCACTAATGTTTTTTTCATTTGACAAGTTTTTATTAATTATTTAAAACCGGCGAACTAAGTTCCCCCTCCAGGGGGACAGGGGGCGGCCGTTTCCTCCAATAATTCGCCAGGATACTTCCACTGATATTCATCCAAGGACTAAAGACGGCAGCAGCCAGGCCAACCGTACCGAGCTTGCCCATACTGCCTGCGATACCACTGGCCATCCCGCCATTTTGAAGGCCTACTTCGAAAGCGATGGTGCGGCTGGAATTGACATCCATACCAAACAAACGGCTGAGCCAATATCCAAAAAAGTAACCGGCCGCATTATGGATCACCGAAGCGATGAATAAGAGTACACCCACTTTCATGAGGTTTTCCCTGCCGGCAGCGGTGGTCACTGTTGTGAAATATATGATCCCCATCATCGACACAAGTGGCATTATTTTATCGAGTGTGGGAAATTGCCTATATAAATAATTGTATACGATACCCACAATAACTGCCCCAGAAAAAAAAGCAGAAAGGTTTACTGATTGCAGCAAAGCAGGATCAGTGATATTTTTTTGTAACACTGCGACGACAAATATTATCCAGACCGCGGCCAAAATACCGAGGATGTAAATTTTTCTTTTTTGTGAAGCAGTTGCTCTTTTTAAGAAATCGTGTAGCAGGGCTGCACCGATTGGAACCAGCACAATTTTTACGATCTCCAGCATCATGTCTACAAAATTTATTTTTATTAATGTGCCGGCTAACATTTTCATGAGCAAAGGGGTAAGTATAGGCGCCACCAGCGTTGCCATGGCTGTTACAATCACACTTAATACCAGGTTGGCCCTTGCGAGGTACACCATTACGTTGCTGGCCAGCCCGCTGCTGCAGCTACCAATTAAGATAATACCGGCAGCAATTTCAGGCTCAAAATCAAAAACTTTTGTGAGGAGCAGCCCCATTAACGGCATGATAGAAAAGTGGCAGAATAAGCCCACTAAAACGCCTTTACCTGTTGATGCCAGCCCACTAAAATCTTTCAAACTCATGTGCGTGCCCATACCAAACATTACGAGTTGAATGATAACCAGGATCAATGTTTTGTCCCTTAAATTTACTCCACCCCAGTTTGTAAATGCCTCCGGGAAGAGCATACCAGCCACCACCGCGCTGATTATCCAGGCAGTATACTGGTACCCTTTTAATGATGGCACTGAACCTAAACCAATGGCCAGGCATATAACGGTACCTAATGCGCCTGGTTTATAAACTAACGGCTGCTGCACAATAATGCCGATCAACAAAACGATGGCAAACAAACCCGATATATACAAAAAATATTTTTTCATTCTTTTATTTACTGTTCAGCAAAGTTGCCAGGTACTCCATCGCTATCGGAGGACTTGCGAGGATGGGCACTTTTTTTTCGGCATCACCTAACGTATCCACTACTCTTGCCATGCTGGCCTGGGCCAGGAGAATTACGTCTACTTCATTTACAAGCTGCCTTAACGCATCTCCCACTTTTTTATCGTGGGTGGCAGCATCGCCGCTCATCAGTGCATCAAATGCACCTTCGCATAAAACAGGCACCAGTTCTATTTCTTTCCCTGCAGCAATAGCCCTTCTCCTTACCAGGTCACTTGTTGGTTCCAAGGTGGTGGGTAAGGTTGCAATTACGCCGATCCGTTTCCCCGTTTGCACGGCGATGTCAGCCATCGGCTGATCTACTCTTAATACAGGTACGCCTGTTAATCCTGCGGCCACTTCTACAGCAGGCCCAATGGATGAACAGGTGAATAAAATAAAATCAGCACCCGCTTCTTCTGCTGATCCCGCATAGTTCACGACCCTACGGGATGTGGAAGGGGTTAATTCTCCACAAGCAATGGTATTTTTTATCAGGCTGTCATCTACGATGTTGAAGACCTTTATGTTTGGCAGATACTTATTGCAAAGCTCCGCAAACACCGGAACAAGAGTTGCGGATGTGTGGATGAGGGCTAATGTTTTTTGTTGCATGTTATTTGGTTCAAAGTTCAAGGTTCAAAGTTCAAGGTTCAAAGTTCAAAG
>JAKFCK010000516.1:0-2482 GCA_036676685.1 Chitinophagaceae bacterium
TCATGGGCTTCCCGGCTCGCTTTGGGTATAATGGTTTCAGACAGGCTCCTGCCAATCGCTTCGTCTGCGGTCCAGCCAAACACAGATTCTGTCTTCGGATTCCATAATGTAATGATATTATTTTCGTTTATTACGATGATGGCATCCGGGGCATTGTGAATGAGCTGCCGGAAGTTTTGAGCTGTTTCCTGCAGTTCTTTGTTAAGCTCGTATTCCCGGGTGATATCCTGGCAGGTGCCATTTATTTTTATTGGTTTGTTTTTTTCGTCGGTGATGATCTCACCTCTTCCTTTCAGCATCTTCGTAATTCCGCCAGGGCTTACGATGCGTAAAAAATAATCTTCACTAATGCCTGTTTGAAGGGATCTTTCTATTTCTGTTTTTCTTTTTTCCCTGTCGTCGGGGTGAATCAGGGCCATAAAACGCTCAAAAGTAATTTCTTCACTTTGTGGTTCCAGGCCATAAATGCGGTACATTTCATCAGACCATAAGATTTTGTTATCAGCAATGCTCCAGCTCCAATTACCGATGTGTGTAAGCGCCTGCGCCTGTTTGTGCAGTTCTTCACTTTGCTGCAGGCTTTGCATTAACCGGTACTTCCTGGTCATATCCCGGATAGTGCCCCGCATATTCAAAGGTTTACCGTCTTCGTATTGTACAATCCCCCGCGACCAGATTCTTTTTTCCTGCCCGTTCACTGTGTAGCTGTACTCGCATTCATATAAGCCATTTTCATTGAAGGCTTTGTCGATCGCAGTTTTTACTTTAGGTACATCGGCGGGATGTATATTCCCCATAAAGTTCTCCATTGAAATATTTTCTTCGAAACCAAATATTTCCAGTGTCCCCCGGCTGTAAGTGGATTTACCTCCCTTTATATCCCAATAGAAACTGCCCATTTGAGCCAGCGTCTGGGCCTCCAGTAACTCCTCTTGTTGCCTGGCCAGTTGCTCATTAATAGCCCGGATATTTTCCTGTTGAATTTTGTGATAGGCATAGAATGAAGCGGCTTCGCTGGCGGCAGTAAACTGGTCGGCTTCTTCCATTACTTCAAAAAAAAGTGCTGTGTCTTTAGTATAGTTTTTGAGCAGTAAGCGAAAAGCCCTTCTTCTTACAAGCGAAACGAGCGTAATATCCTCGATAATCACTGCATCCCGGTCAATGGAACCTATCCGGTTTGATATAAAACTTTCACTGGATTGAACGATATATTCCTCAGCCTGGTTTGCCGCAACCATAGTTAGCAGGTGAGTGTTGGAAGCGTAACTTAGTTTAAACAGATCCTCGTCTGAAAAGGAAGCAAAGTGACTGAGCAAAGGAATGTTCTCTTCCCGGGACAATCGTAAAGTTTCCCTGGTAAACTCATCTATACAATTTCGCAACAACCAATCGGCATAAGCAGGAAAATGCTTCAACTGCATTTTGCCATTCATGGTAATAACCTTGTCCTGTGAGCGTAGGGGAGGATTGGCCATATCATCTTTCTTTAAGTGAATTCCGAAGAGAGTACAAACTGGTTCATTGGCGGAGTTAATTTTAACTGCTCCAGGTCTAAAGAAAAAACTTTTTTTACTACGGAGATGAGTCCTTTGAAACTGTTTGGTTTGGAAATATATAAATTAGCCCCAATGACATGGGTTTCATGAATGTCTTTATAGCTCACAGATGTAGAATAAATTACTACAGGTATGTGGTCGAACCTGGGGTTATTCTTTATTTCCATAAGGCACTCCCTGCCGCTCTTTCCGGGCATATTCAGGTCCAGGAAAATCATAGCGGGTAAGGCGTCATTCGTTTTATTTAACGTGCGCATTAATTCAATTCCATCTTCAACCGCTTTTACCTGGACAGCACTATTGACCTCGGACACCACCTCAGCAAACAGTTCGCGGTCATCACAATCATCGTCGGCCAACATCACCAGTATTTTGCTACAATAATTATCTTTTCCGGCTGCAGGGTTTTCTTTTGTTGCAGTTTCTTTCTTTACCTGGTCCAACAGGCTGGCAAAAATACACATCCCTGAAAGACCACCCCGTACCAGGATATCCCTGGCCGGGAGCGCCGCCGGTATTAAAGTATGGGTGATATTAGTCGATTTCATTATGGTTATTTAAACAGGTAGGCAAAAGACAGGCAATTTAAGTAAAATATTGTATTTCAAATAGTTTCTGCCACGTAGTTATTTTAATCCTTATCCTATCTCTTATTCTGTGCGGTTGGTTTTTTATTCTTACAATGGTTCCTGCACCTGCCCCTGGCCGCGCTGCAGGTAAGATGCCGTACTGGTGAGAACCTGTGGCTGCCGCGTAAGGCAGGGGATGATTATTTACCGATACAGGTGTAACAATTATTTAGCCCCCAGCGTACTCAGCCCGCTAATGCCGCTGTCCCGAATACATCCAGCTATTTTACCTGCAGTACCTGGATAAAAAAGGCCTGGAAAGCAGTTCGTTTGTTAGTGGTGCCTGCGGATGAAAAC
>JAKFCK010000517.1:0-2890 GCA_036676685.1 Chitinophagaceae bacterium
TGGATAAATTTTAGTTTAGCTGCAAAGTTAAAAGGATACCGCTTTAATCCCTGCTGATGCTTAAAATAGTTTGCCATAACCGTTCCGCAGTATTGTGCCATGTGTAGGAAGAAACAAGCTGGCTACCCTTATTAATAACTTCGTTCCGGAGATTTTCATCTTTATAGATCAACATCATGTTGGCAGCAATTCCTTTTTCATCCGGTGCAGAAAATAATGCGGCTTCTCCAAAGATCAGCCTGGTGTCCGGGTTATCCGAGCTTATAACGGGTACATGGGCCTGCATCGCAAAAAGGCCGGCGTTGTAAAAGGTAGTATCACCGGGAAAGCAAAGGAATGCATAAGCGGCAGCAAAAAGCAGCGCCGTATGATCATCTGACCGGTGGCTCACAAAACTTACCTCGCTCCTGTATTTATAATTTTTAAAATCTGGGATGCAGGATCCGGGTGTGGTACCCCGCAGTAAAATGACCAGCCGGATACCAGACTTCAATCTTTTTTTAAAAAGGGAATAGGCCTTTAATATCGTGAGCATGCCATGTTTTGTATGCACTGTGCACTCTGCTAAAAAATATTCGTACCCCCCGGCAAATTCGTCCAGGAGGCCCGTGTGCTCTTCCGGTTCCACTTGCCGATAGGCTGCCGGCAATCCGTAACGGCAGGAAGAAATTTTGTTGGATAAAGGAGGATACCTGCCAGACAGCTTTGTTACCATAAATTCTTCCGTTACTATAACCGTAGCTGCGCTTTGCACAAACCTGGGGAAGAACCGTTTTATATATGTTGCAAAAACCCCCGGGTTTTTTTTGTTGCCCAACATAACGAGGTCCTTGATAACGATAGCCTGTGGAATAACCGCACGCATGCTGCATGCCCCGGTTTCACTGATAAAAGCTGATACATTATATTTTTTTAGCAGTGCCGGCAATTTAAAATTATACCAGTAATGCATCAGCAAACCGTTTTTTATTGCAGGGCTTACCGGTATCAGCATACAATTTGCAGGCAATGAAATATTCCCTTGTTGTTGCGGATCAATAAAAATAATGAACGTGTCACCGGGGTTCTGTCTAGCTATAATCTGCAAGCACGGGAATAAAAACGAAGGTTGCTCCTTTGATAAAAAAAAATGTGCGGCGATGGTCATCCTTCTGTTATAATATATGCAGGTAAGGGGAGGAACTATTTAAGTACCTTAAGTTTTACCGTTTCAATTCTGGTGCCGCTGATGCTCAGGATATCAAACTGGTAATTGCCTGTGATAATGCGGTCCTTCTCCTGTGGTATGGTAGATTCATTGTTTTGAATGATAAAGCCGGAAAGGGTTTCAGCGTCTTCATCATCCGGGAATTCGAGATCATATTTCTCGCTGATAAAATCAAGTTCCAGGCGGCCGCTGAATATAAACTCATTCGTGGAGAGTTGTTTGTTCACCAGTTCGTCTACTTCGTCATATTCATCCCGGATCTCTCCAAAGATCTCTTCCAGCAGGTCCTCCATGGTTACAATCCCGGCAGTCCCTCCAAATTCATCGATCACCCATGCAATACTTTTTCTTTCTTTTCCGAATTTATCCATCATACCGGCCACGCTCATACTTTCCGGTACCGTGGGTATGGGCAGGAGGATATCATCAATTGTATGGGGATGTTTAAATAGATCCAGCTGATGGATGTAGCCGGCGATATTATCAATATCACTGTCTACTACCACAAGCTTGCTGAGACTCGTTTCCACCATTTTTTGTTTTGCTTCTTCAATAGAACTGGTACGGCTGATACTCACAATTTCTTTCCGGGGCACGAGGCATTCCCTGAGTTTTGTATCACTGATGGAAAGGGCATTTTCGAACAATTCCTTGTTCAGTTCAGAGTTTTCATCTTCGTGAGTACCCTTCGTTTGCTGTAGAAAATGCTCGAGGTCTATTTTACTGAATACTTCTTTTTTGTCGGACAGTTTCACATTGAAAATATACTGCAGCATCCATTCAGATGCGCTGATCATGGCAGTAGACATACCTGCAAATAACCAATAAAAAAAACGGGAGAAATAACTAACCACGCCGTTATTGATCAAACTGCTGCTGTGGGTATGAAAAAATGCGCGGGTGATAACCATCAGGAATAAAATGATGGCGCTGGCCAGTAGCGTTTCTGCAAACAGTCGGATAAATTTTACATAACTGTTCTCGGCTAAATTGAATGTGTTTTCTATTTCATTCCATACCGGGGAAAGCATTTCTCCCACGAGCAAGCCATAAATAACCAACACGAAATTAATAGCGACGAGGATGGTTCCGATAAACCTGGTTGGATGTTCCGCAAAATTTCCCCAGGTTTTTCCACTGTAGGTGCCTTGTTTTTTACTGAGTTCAATAGATAACTTATTTGCTGACGCAAATGCTATTTCAATCCCCGCAAAAAAGCAGATGAGAACAATAGATGTAAAAAATATGATGAGCAGTACTGAAATCTCCATATTATAAAAATAACAAAATTATTGTCAATCGCTTTTCTGGCCCTGCTGCAGCGGCTGTTTGATAAATTCGCCCACCAACTGTTTTGCTTCCGCGCAGGCCCTGGTAAGGTCACCGTTCACTACGATCCTGTCAAAATGAGTTTTAAAGGAAATTTCGTAAGATGCCTTGCTTACCCGTGCCGCGAGGGATTCTGCTGTTTCTGTACCCCTGCTTTCCAGTCTTTTTTTAAGTTCATCCACTGAAGGTGGTTCTATAAATATACTCAGGGTATTGATGGGATATTGTTTCTGTACATGTATGGCGCCTTTTACATCAATATCCAGCACGGGGATCTGGTTATTTGCCCAGATACGCTCCAGTTCCGATTTTAAAGTACCATAATATTTACCCTCGTACACCATTTCCCATTCA
>JAKFCK010000518.1:0-10054 GCA_036676685.1 Chitinophagaceae bacterium
AAAAACCACCATGCTGCTGGATACCATGCAGGGCTTCAAACACCTGATGAACGCTTATAAGGTAGAGGCGGTGAAGGCTTGTGCCACCAGTGCAATGCGCGATGCCAGCAACTCAGAAGAAGTGATTGCGACAGTGGCAGCCATCGCCGGTATCAAGATCGAGATCATCTCCGGAGATATGGAGGCCAACCTGGTGTATGAAAACCACGTAGCAGAAAACATGGACCTGGATCATAGTTACATGTATATCGATGTGGGCGGCGGTAGCACAGAAATTTCTTTTTTTACTAATGGTATTCTAATTTTCAAGAACTCTTTTAATATCGGTACCATCCGGTTATTAAAGAACCTGGTGAATGAAGCGCATTGGGAAGACATGAAAACTTCAATAAAAAACGTAAGCAAAGGACAAAAAGCCGTGGTAGCTATCGGGAGCGGTGGCAATATCAATAAAGTCTTTTCTTTGAGTAAAAGGAAGGATGGTAAACCGCTCAGCCTGGAACTTTTGCGGGACTACCACAAAGAGCTGGAAGCTTTTCCCCTGGAAGAACGTATCCTGCGTTATAATCTTCGACGCGACCGGGCAGACGTAATAGTGCCGGCACTTTCCATTTACATCAATGCGATGCGCTGGGCCGGGGCGGATGAAATTTATGTGCCAAAGATCGGCCTTGCTGATGGTCTTGTTCAGCATTTGTGGGCCGAAATGAAAACAATTAACGTTCCCCGCTAAAACAAAATCCGCGTTAAGCCGTTAGCCAATGATGAAAACCCGACTATTTCTCCTGCTCTGCTGTTTATTAACCCGGGATTGTTTCAGCCAGGATATTTTTGTAAAATTCGTGGAGTCCAGGAAAATACAATTTGCTACCCAGCTCCCGGATACTTTTCATTTCGGGGATCCAAACCTCAGTTTGTTGATAAGACAACGGTTAAGCAGGGAAAACATAAAAGCCGTGCTACCCACAGAAGAAAAAACAGGCAACAAAATAAAGTATGCCCGTCCCGAAGAAATACGGGCCAGGATCGCACCTAACAAGGAAGTGAAAGTCATCGACGAGGATGGTAACGTTACGGCAACCGTTGTGGAATCGGAAGACCCTTTGTTTGCTGCCCGTTATTTTGATGAGCAGACCAGGGACATGGTGGAAATACCGCAGGTGATTTATATTGAGTCAGGTAAGCTGAGATCTTATATCCCCTACTTTTCAACAAAGTATGCAGTATCTACAAGCTGGGGACAAAAACTGGGTATCAGTAATGCGTTTAATACGGGTTACAACAAAAACAGGAAACTGTCTTCCAGGGTAAAGCGAAGATCAAAATTACTGGCAGGTACAAAAACCCTGGTAAGGCTGGACACGGTACAATCACAAAACCTGCTCAAACAGTTGTATGGGCAGAACCTCCTGCAGGCTTTATGGCCGCACTTTCATAAAAAACAATTTGAAATATACCGGATGGATTCTATGATAAAAATTCCGTTTGAAAAACTTAACATGGGACTTGTTTCACAGATCAATGTTCCGGTATATAGTGAAGATGGCACACTGGAAGGCAGCACAAAATTCCCGGTGGAGACCCTCCCCCTGTTGCCAGCCGCTGTAGGTGAAATGCAGGTTGTACAAAATTGGTTTTATAATGAACGGAAAAATATCCTGTTCAGCAATATTACGGAGTTGCTCCTTTTTCCTGCCTCCAACTTTAGCCAATCCGTGCCGCAAGGCAAGCCGGTACTAAAAATCCTGCTGAAATAATATTTCTTATTACATTTACAGCCCAAGCGAAATTTTAGGACTTGTTTTATTCTAATGCAGAGCCATCTCCCTCTTCGCCTTCATCCTAAAATATTATTATCATGTCTGTAAATAAGGAAGTTAAAAAAATTACCACCAATACATTACAGAAAATGAAAGCAGGCGGAGAAAAGATCTCCATGATCACTGCTTATGATTTTTCTTTTGCGAAAATATTTGATGCTGCAGGCATTGATATTATCCTTGTGGGTGACAGTGCGAGCAATGTGATGGCTGGTCATGAAACTACCCTTCCTATAACACTTGACCAAATGATCTACCATGCGCAAAGCGTGGTGCGTGGCGTAGAAAGAAGCCTTGTGCTGGTGGATATGCCATTTGGTTCTTACCAGGGCAATTCCAAAGAAGCCCTCAACTCTGCCATCCGCATCATGAAAGAATCGGGTGCACATTCCGTAAAACTTGAAGGTGGCGCTGAAGTCGCAGAATCTATCAAACGTATTGTAGACACCGGAATTCCCGTGATGGGCCACCTTGGCCTGACACCGCAGAGCATTTATAAATTCGGAACCTATACCGTTCGTGCAAAAGAGGAACAGGAAGCCGAAAAACTAAAGGCGGATGCTTTGGTGTTACAGGAAGCCGGATGTTTTGGTATTGTACTGGAAAAAATACCGGCAACCCTGGCCACAGAAGTTTCTAAAAGTATTCAGATCCCGACCATAGGTATCGGTGCAGGTAATGGATGTGACGGCCAGGTTTTAGTGATGCATGATATGCTCGGTATCAACACGGAATTTAAGCCAAGATTTCTCCGGCAGTACCTGAATATAAGCGAACAAGTGACAGGCGCCGTGCAGCAATATATCCGCGATATCAAAAGCGGTGATTTTCCCAATGAAAACGAACAATACTAAGAATTTACACGAATTATACGAATTACACGAATTAGTTCGTGCGAAAAAGCTCATGCTTAAAATTGCAAAATTACGGGCAGGTTAATTGTTGATCAACCAGGACCATTAGTTCATGCCTGGATAATTCCCTCGCCTGTGCAAAAGAAAACCTGGCCGCGACTATTTAGTGGTCAATAACAAAACATCTTTGCATTCCTTCCCTTAATTTCGCAGCGTTAAAATTTAATGATGAAAATTATTATTACTGCTGCTTTAGTTTATGTAACGCTTATTGCAAAATCCCAGGAAGTTGTAAACCTCGATCCTGTCAGTATTACCCCCTCCCGCTTCGCGCAAAAAATTTCCGAGACAGGCCGGTCTGTTACTGTTATCGATGGCAAAATGATCAGCCGCTTACCGGTAAACTCGCTTGATGAATTATTAAAATATGCTGCTTCGGTAGAGATACAGCAACGTGGACCGGCGGGTGCACAGGCCGATATCGTGATACGTGGCGGTACCTTCCAGCAGGTATTGGTGTTGATGGATGGCGTTAAATTAAATGATCCTATCACCGGGCATTTTTCTGCTTATATGCCGATCGTTACTTCCCAGGTAGAAAGAATAGAGATCCTGAGAGGCCCGGCGGCAGCGGCCTACGGCTCGGAAGCAGTAGGTGGTGTTATCAATATCATCAGTAAAACATTTGCGGCTTTCAAAAAGGAAAAATCCTTTACAGGAAATGCGTCGGTTGCAGCAGGAGAATACGGGTACCTTTCGGCTGATGCCGGTTTTCAACGAAACACCGAAAAGATAAATTATTCCCTTGCAGCCCAAACCAACAATGCAAGTGGCCAGTTGCTTAGGGGAACTAACCGTGGTTATTTCCACAATAACAGCATCTCCGCTAATGCCGGGTTTGTTCTAAATAATAACTGGAACCTGTTCCTGCACAGCAGTTATGATAGCAGGGATTTTGCCGCACAGAATTTTTATACCACTTTTGTAAGCGATACGGCTGTAGAGATAGTGAACACCTGGTGGAACCATGCAAAACTGAAACACCAGGGAAAAAATTCCACCGACGAAATAGACCTTGCTTACAAAAATACCAGTGACCATTATGTGTTTAACCCGGTGGCCATAGCCAATGATAACAAGTCTGGTTTGATAACCCTGCAATACCTGCACACCGAAAATGTATCCGGCCGATTAGTGTATAATTATGGATTGCTTGCCGAACAAAAAAAGATCCGCTCAAACGATCGTGGCGATCATGAGAACATCAATGGAGCTGCGTTTGGGTCTGTATTTTTTAAGTGGAACAATTTTTCTGTTAACCCGGGGCTAAGGTTGGTTCATGATAAAAATTATGGCACGGAACTACTGCCCCAGGCCAACTTATCTTACCGCCTGCACAAGCTGGTTTTACGTGCGAGCGCCGGCAGGGCCATACGTAGCGCGGATTTCACTGAACGGTATAACAATTACAACAAAACCATTGTAAACAGCGGTAACATTGGCAACCCCGACCTGCAGGCAGAAAATTCCTGGAGTTATGAAGCCGGCGCTGACCTGTTCCTCGAGCGTTTTAAATTTTCTGTTTCCGGTTTCTACCGCGACCAGGACAACGTGATAGACTGGGTTCCTACCGCTTACGCCGACATGCCGCGCAAAACAAATCTTAACCCAGCCGGCAGCTATGCGCTGGCAAAAAATATAAAGGAAGTGAATACATCCGGGGTGGAGCTGGAAATAAATTACAGCCATAGTTTTTCTTCGGAACACCAGCTTAGTGCCAATGCTTCGGCTACTGTGCTGAATTCTTCGGGTACGGATTCCGTTCCTTCTTTTTATATTATTTCACATGCAAAAGCCTTGTACCAGCAAAACCTGGTGTACAGGTATAAAAATTTCCAGCTGGGGATCACCAGTATTATTAAAGAAAGGAAACCACAACAACTGGCAGGCATAAAAGCGGAAATCACCCCGAATTATTGGCTGGTAAATGCGAAGCTCAGCTACAACTATAATAAAATGACAGCTTTTGTAGCAGTGAATAATGTAGGCAACATCAAATACAGCGACCTGTTAGGTAGTTCCATGCCCGGTAGTTGGAGCACGGCGGGGTTATCGTATTCGTTTTGATAAATAAACGGCATGGTAAAATCGGATAATAATGCGTTTAACTGCCACCCCTTCTGGTTCAATGACTCTTTGCAACCCTTGTCTAGAATAACTTCACCCCTTCGGAGTTACGCACCAATGCAATTGAGATTCTATATTTTTTTGCTAACCCCCCGAACAGGAGCGAATTACAAAGCGCGAAAATAATTCGTACAATTCGCCACAATCGTGTAGTCAAATCAGACCCGCCAGTAAAAAGACTCCACCCCCACAAAATCATTCGTGCAGTTCGTGCCCAAAACTCGTGTTTACGATTTGTGCTTAAATAATTTGTTTAATAAAAGCATCCGCCGGATAAAACTCAGAACTTAACCGGACAAAAAATTCGTGCAATTCGTGCCTAAAATTCGTGTTTACCATTTGTGCTTAAATAATTCGTGTAATTCGTGTTGATTCGTGTAATTACTCGTTTAAATTGCAGCATAAACAAAACCAACATGACAAGTTTTTTAAAAGAACTCGGCATCAACAACAATAACCCGGGAGTATCCACCGGCCTGGCGTGGATAAAATCCAAAGGAGAAAAGATCACTTCTTATTCTCCCGTGGATGGAAAAGAAATAGCCACAGTTACCGGTGCAGATAAATACAGCTACGAAGCCGTGGTAGAAAAAGCGCAACAGGCTTTTGTTGAATGGCGTGCCTGGCCCGCTCCTAAACGCGGTGAAGTGGTAAGGCAGATCGCCAACGAATTAAGAACTTATAAAACAGCCTTGGGTAAACTGGTGAGTTATGAAATGGGCAAAAGCCTGCAGGAAGGAATGGGCGAAGTACAGGAAATGATCGATATATGCGATTTTGCCGTGGGGTTGTCCAGGCAGTTGCATGGCCTTACCATGCATAGCGAAAGGCCCGGCCATAGGATGTATGAGCAATACCACCCGTTGGGCATCGTGGGGGTGATTTCTGCCTTCAATTTCCCGGTGGCAGTGTGGAGCTGGAACAGTATGCTGGCATGGGTTTGCGGGGATGTGTGTATCTGGAAGCCCAGTGAAAAAACGCCACTGTGTGCGATTGCCTGCCAGAAGATCATACAAACGGTGTTTAAAAAGAATAGTGTACCCGAAGGCGTTAGTGGACTGGTGATCGGTGGCCGCGACGTGGGCGAATGGATGGCTAATGACAAAAGGATACCGCTGGTGTCCGCTACAGGAAGTACACGCATGGGCAAAGCTGTAGGGGCTGCAGTGGGTCAGCGCCTGGGCCGTAGCCTACTGGAACTCGGCGGCAACAATGCCATTATCATTTCAGCGGAGGCAGACCTGGGCATTGCCATGGTAGCCGCCACTTTTGGAGCCGTAGGCACTGCAGGGCAACGCTGCACTACCACACGCCGGCTGATCATTCATGAAAAGGTTTACAACAAATTCAAAGAAAAGCTGGTGAATGCCTACAACCAGTTAAAGATTGGCGATCCCCTGCAGGAGAAAAATCACGTAGGGCCTTTGATAGATAAAGATGCTGTAAATAATTACCTGGATGCTATAGATAAATGCAGGGCCGAGGGCGGTAAATTCATCGTGGAAGGGGGCGTACTCAAAGGCAGGGGGTACGAAAGCGGCTGTTATGTAAAACCCTGCATTGCCGAAGCCAAAAACAGCTTTGCGATTGTGCAGCATGAAACTTTTGCGCCCATATTGTATATCATGAAATACAAGACCATGGAAGAGGCCCTTGCCTTGCAGAACGGCGTCCCCCAGGGTTTATCTTCTTCCATCATTACCAACAACCTCCGCGAGGCGGAACAGTTCCTATCCAATGCCGGCAGCGACTGTGGTATTGCCAATGTAAATATTGGCACTTCCGGGGCCGAGATCGGCGGCGCTTTTGGCGGTGAAAAAGAAACCGGCGGTGGGCGTGAAAGTGGAAGTGATGCCTGGAAAGTGTATATGCGCCGGCAGACCAATACGATCAATTATACCGATAAGCTGCCACTGGCACAGGGCATACGATTCGATTTGTAACGGGGTTCAAAGTTCATAGTCTAAGGTTCAAAGTTTAAGGTCCAAGGTTTAAGAAGTTAACCTTCAGATTTCTTCCTTTTACCTTTACCTTTTACCTTTTTACCATTGACCTTCCGCCTTTTACCGTCTCATCTCCCTAAAATTTCGCCAAAATGTTATAAATGGCAAGGTAGCTCTGGCAAAAGGCCATATTTTCGTAGCCGCTAAAATTCAATAAGCATGATGATAAAATCTTTTCTACCACTGGTGGCCGGGCTGCTGCTCAGCAGCGCGGTGATTGCACAAGGCAGCAATGTAAAAGACAAAACAACCGTACCTAAGAACTGGCACCTGCTCGATCAGAATGCGAACGGCTTCCCGGGTATCAGCCTGGATAAAGCCTACAGTTTTGTAAAAGCACAGAACCTTAAAAGTAAGAAGATCATTGTAGCCGTGATCGACAGTGGTATTGACACCCTGCACGAAGACCTGAAACCTATACTTTGGAGAAATCCTAAAGAAATCCCCGGGAACAAAATTGATGATGATAAAAATGGCTACGTAGATGATATTTACGGCTGGAATTTCATTGGTGGCAAAGATGGCCGCAATGTGAAAACCGATAGTTACGAAGGTGCCCGTGTATACCATGCATTAAAAGGCAAGTGGGAAGGAAAAGAAGTGGATGATAGCAAATTAACCCCTGCTGAAAAAGCTGAATATGAAACTTTCCTGTCGGCGAAAACAAAAACGGTCGGAGACATTAATCCCCAGGAGATCGCCTACCTGAAACAACTATATCCGAAATTATCGCGTGCAGATTCTATTCTCAGGAAAGAATTGGGTAAGGAAGAATACAATGGCAACGATATAAAAGACTTTACCCCGGTGAATGCAGAAGCAAAAATGGTAAAAGGATTTATCATGAATATTTCCAAGGCTAATGACAGCTACGATATCACCAACCAGCAACTGCTGGACGAACTGGGCGGCGAACTCCGCAAAGGAGAAGCAGCTTCTACCCCACCCCCTGCCTACCGTAAGGATATCGTAGGCGACGACGAAACAGATATCAATGATCGTTTTTATGGCAACCCGGATGTGATGGCTAATACGCCATTTCACGGTACACATTGCAGCGGTATCATTGCCGCAGTGCGTAATAACGAAAAAGGAATGGACGGTGTGGTAAGTAACGTAAATATCATGATGTTGCGTGCAGTTCCTGACGGTGATGAGCACGATAAAGATATTGCATTGGCTATCCGTTACGCGGTAGACAACGGCGCGAAGATCATTAGCATGAGTTTTGGAAAAGATTTTTCTCCTGAAAAACATTGGGTAGATGACGCTTACCGTTATGCAGAAAGTAAAGGAGTACTGCTGGTGCAGGCTGCAGGTAATGCCCATAAGAATGTAGATACAGAAAAAAGTTATCCCAATCCTGTTTTCGCTGACGGCAAAGGGAAAGCCAGCAACGTGATCAATGTAGGTGCCAGTGGAAATGAACTGAATGGCGGCATCACTGCCTCCTTTACCAACTATGGTAAGCAAAATGTAGATGTATTTGCACCAGGTGTAGGCATCTACTCAACCATCCCCGGGGGTACAACTTACGGTAATGCAAGCGGAACAAGTATGGCCTGCCCTCTCGTTGCGGGTGTAGCGGCATTTATCATGCAGCACTATCCTGATCTTACACCGCAGCAGGTAAAACAAGCCATTGAAAAAACGGCACAGGCACCCAAAGAGAAAGTAAAGATCCCCGGCACCGATGAGAAAGCAGAACTGGGCGAGATCTCTAAAACAGGGGGTATCATCAATGCGTATGAAGCTATTAAATATGCCAGCACTCTTAATGCACCGGTTAAAAAAACACCTTTACCAAAATCGAGTATAAAGAAGACGAAGGTGGGGTGACGGAGTTGAGAATTAAGAATTAAGAGTTGAAAATTAAAAGTTGAGCATTCATAAAAAAACAAGCCGTTCTCCAAAAAAGAACGGCTTATTTTTGCGTAAAACCTTTTTATGCCAAAACCAATCGAAGGGACCTTCCCTCCCTACTTTGCTACTTACATCAATAAAGTAACTGAAGATGATGTTAAAGAGGCGCTCCGCAACCAGCAGGCTGTTGTGAATGGTTTCTTTGACGGGATCACCGAAGAAAAAGCCAACCTGGCTTATGCGTCGGGCAAATGGACATTGAAGGAACTGCTGCAACATATCATAGACACAGAACGGATATTTGCTTACCGCTCACTTTGCATTGCCCGCAAAGAAATGAACAGCCTTCCCGGCTTTGATGAAAATGAATACGCGGCTAACAGCCAGGCTAATAGTCGCACATGGAAAAGCCTGGTAGAGGAACTGAAGCTGGTTCGCCGGTCTACAGAATTGTTATATGATAGTTTTAATGAAGACATGCTTAACCAGTCCGGCTTTTCAAACAACAACCCGGTCACGGTAAATGCGTTGGGCTTTATTACTGTGGGGCACTTCGTACATCATATCGGAGTGATAAAAGAAAGATATCTCTAAAAGAGCCAGGGTTGATTGCATCGCCAGGCGGGGCGAATCTTATGCGAAAGTTATTAAAATTTCACAGGCGGTATTTCATATTGGCAGCTCTTGCACTGGTTGTGGAGATCCTTATTGCTTTATTTGTACATGACCGGGTGATCCGCCCATATGTAGGCGATATTTTAGTGGTGGTCTTAATATACTGCGCCGTGAAGGCGTTCCTGGATACCCCCGTATTGTTTACCGCGTTATCTGTTTTGCTGTTTGCATTCGTCATCGAAGCCTTACAATATTTTAATTTCGTAGACAGGGTTGGGCTCCAGCACTCTGCACTTGCCGTAACCATAATCGGAAATTCTTTTGCATGGATTGACGTGATGGCTTATATCGCTGGATTTTTTGTAATACTGCTATTTGAGAAAAGAAAGGGCGTGCACCGGTTGAAAACTGGCACTGAAGTTCTGCCAAATTAAAATATGGCTTCGTTATCCGGCACAGCAGAGTCTTTTCTCCTTGCCACAGGCACCGTCCCTGACAGTACAGGACAATTTTTTTCATCGTACAACTATATTTACACCCATTGCTAAAAAATGCTGTATGAAGAAAGTTGCTGTTCTCGGGTGATGATTGCATAGCTATAAAATCCGGCAAAAACCCTGAAGGTTTTTTTGTGGCCAAACCTACGCGGAATGTCAGGATAACGGATTGTGACTTTATAAGAGTTCACGGTATTTCTATCGGCAACGAAATG
>JAKFCK010000519.1:0-1820 GCA_036676685.1 Chitinophagaceae bacterium
GGCCAGGAATGTGGTATTATTTTGAAAGGGCATATTGAAGACCTGGATAGCAAAGAAAAATTATCTGGCGCTAACGTGTTGCTGGTGGAACTTAATAAAGAAATTATCACCGATGGCCAGGGAGATTTCATCTTTAATTCACTTTGCGAGGGAACTTATACTGTAAGAGTAAGCCATGTCGGCTGTGCTACAATTGAGCAAAAAGTAGTGCTTAATAAAAACAGGCACCTGGATATAGACCTTCCCCATGAAAAAAATATGCTGGGCGAAATTACCCTAAGCAGTCAGCGTGGTATAAAAAGTACAGGCTTCAAAAAAGAACTCGGCAACAGGGAGATGGAAGAAAGTAAAGGCCAGTCACTGGCCGAGGCACTCAGCAAAATAAACGGCGTTACGATGCTGCAGACAGGGTCTACCGTTTCCAAACCTGTGATCCACGGCCTGCACAGTAACCGTATCCTCACAATCAATAATGGCGTGCGACAGGAAGGCCAGCAATGGGGCAGCGAACATGCCCCGGAGATAGATCCTTTCATCGCCAACAAACTGGTCGTCATAAAGGGTGTTGATGAACTGAAGTACGGCTCTGATGCGGTTGGGGGCGTCATTCTCGTAGAAACCAAACCCCTGATGACCACAACCGGTTATAATGCAGAATTGAATTCGGCTTTTTTCACCAACAACAGGCAGTATGTTTTTTCAGGTACATATGAACAGCAATTGAAGTTGTTGCCTGCATTTACCTTTCGGCTGCAGGGCACATTTAAAAAAGGGGCAAATGCCCGAACACCGGATTACCGGATGAACAATACAGGAAGTGACGAAAAAAACTTCTCGCTCACCGGTGGATGGAAGGGGCACCACTTTTCCTCCGAGATATTTTATAGTTTTTTTGATACCAAACTGGGCATTTTTGAAGGCGCGCATATAGGCAATCTCACGGATCTGCAGACCGCTATGGAGAGAGAAAGACCTGACCCTGTTTTCACCGGCGAAAATACATACAGGATCAACAGGCCATACCAGGCGGTAAATCATCATCTCTTAAAATCGAAGTCGTCGCTACAATTAGGCAATAACCGTTTCAACCTGCTACTGGCGGCACAAGTGAATGACCGGAAGGAGTTTGACATTGTAAGGAACAGTGATAATATTAAACCCCAGCTCGACCTGAGAATTAAGACCCTGAGCGAGGATCTGGCCTGGGAACAAATCAAGACCAAAGCGCTTACGCATACTGCCGGTATAAGTAGCATGCAGCAGGAGAACCAATATGCGGGAAGATATTTCATCCCCGCCTACAGGTCCAACAACTTTGGGGGCTATTATATCACGAAATGGAACTCATCCCGGTGGGAATTGCAGGCAGGAGGCCGTGTTGATCACAAAGTAATTTACACCAACCGGATAAATGCCAACGGGCAGGAATTTGACAGTTACGATTTTAATTATACGACGTTTGGCGGATCATTCAATGCAGGCTACAAGAAGGGCGGTTGGAAAACAAATGCCAACATTGCCCTTGCTAACAGGGCCCCGCATGTAAATGAATTATTAAGCAACGGCATACATCATGGTGCTGCCACATACGAAGTCGGGGATGTTAACCTGCGACCCGAAAGATCTGTAAATCTCGCGCTAAACAATGCCTGGCAGAATAAAAAAAATACAGTTGCTTTTGAAGTAAACCTTTACCGGAACAATATTAATAATTTCATTTACCAGCAACCAAAGCCCGGTGAACCCGTGCTTACCATTGCGGGAGCTTTTCCTCTTTTGGTATACCAGCAGAATGATGCCCTGTTGCAAGGTGTTGATTT
>JAKFCK010000520.1:0-1648 GCA_036676685.1 Chitinophagaceae bacterium
CGATAATTTTCTTATAAAACGGGCGATCTACGGCACCAACAACTATGTACAGGTGGCCACGGTACCCGGCTCTATCAACAGCGAATACCAAACCGACGATGCAAAAGGAACACCCGGTGTATATTACAACTACCAGGTGATAGGTGTAGTGAAGTGTAACAATACCAGTGTTTTCTCCAATGAAACACTTATGGGCATTGGTTTCCGAAGTCCTACCGGAAATATATACGGGCGCATTACCTATGAAAACGGGCAAGCCGTGGAGGATGTCGCGGTTCGCCTGCAAAGTAATGATGCGGTGCAACTTGGTAAAAGCATTTACCTGAATGGCACCCCTGGCAGTTACCTGCAACTGGATAAAACAACAGCTCCTTTTTCCGACTCTGCATTTACAATAGAAATGTGGATCAAGCCTGATGATGCCCAACCGGTAAACCAGGCGCTTTTTTTCCGGGGCAATCAATACCTGTTAGGTTTTGATGATAATGGAGAGCTGTATTTTTCTTTTATGGGCAGAACCCCCGCCAGTATCATCAGGGGTGCATACAGTAACCCCAATCACACATTTGTACATGTGACGGGCATTCACACTAAAGATTCCCTGTTCCTTTTGCTGAATGACCAAATCATTGCCAGGGGTGAAGCACCTTATGCAGCTTCAGATCCGGGCACAATGGTTTATTTCGGAACTGATACAGGGGTTCAATTATTCAAAGGATTCCTGGACGAAGTACGGATCTACGATATTGCTCTTACTTATGAAGAGGCGGTAAAGGCACAATCCCGCCTGGTTACCGGCGATGAAACAGGACTTGCAGCTTACTGGCGGTTTGACGAAACCATTGCGGACCAGTTTTATGATTTATCATTTCATGGAGAAATATACAACCGGAACGACGGCACCATGAGTACTGCAGCGGTTACCAGGTCCACTACCATTCCCAGCGTGGACCAGTTGTCGCTGAAATCCTTTACTGACCTTTCGGGTAACTATTTTATTGCGGGTATCCCTTACATTGGAAACGGCACTACCTATACCATTGTGCCATTAAAGGGTACACACCAGTTTGACCCGGTATCCGTCAACCGCCTGATCTCTCCTTCTTCCACCCAGTTCACGGTGGATTTCAAAGACAAGTCATCATTCATAGTTTCAGGTCATGTGTATTATAAAAACACTACCGTACCTGTTCCGGGTGTACAGTTTAAAATAGATGGACAATTCGCCCAGCAAAGCAAAACAGGCTTGTTGGCGGCGAACAGCTGACAAATTCGCACATCTGCGCCGTTAGGGTGCCCGTCCTCGTTGAAAAAGGCGGGTGTTGGCATGCAGATGGAGGCTTAACCCTTACAGGAGTAGGACCATGTCAGTCACCATGCGTGAAATGCTGGAAGCGGGTGTCCATTTCGGACATCAAACCCGTTATTGGAACCCCAAGATGGCGCCTTTCATCTTCGGGCACCGCAACAAGATCCATATTGTCAATCTGGAAAAAACCCTGGCAATGTACCAGGATGCGCTCAAGTTCGTGCGCCAGCTCGCCACGAACAAGGGCACCATCCTGTTCGTCGGCACCAAGCGCCAGGCGCGGGAAATCATCAAGGAGGAGGCGCTGCGTTGCACTGCGCCCTATGTTGATTACCGCTG
>JAKFCK010000521.1:0-3648 GCA_036676685.1 Chitinophagaceae bacterium
AGCCCAGCGGGGACGCCGACGGCAATATTGTGGGCACTTGATCGCGCGAGGCCTCACATGAACGCTATATTGGACGAATACCTGAAGGAATTCATTGCGGAGGGTAAACGCTGGTGGGCATTAAGAAGGGCCGGCGATTCATATGTTTACGCCAATCTTAACCCTACTTATTTTTCACCTACTACCACAGCTAAGTTCTTATTGCCGCTGTCTGTGGCTATGTTAACTGCAGATCCTTTACTGGTGCAGACGCAGGGCTATTAAAATGTATTTTCTCATATGCAAGCAATAGATTCCCGGGGGTAATCTTACCCCTGGGTTATCTTAAATCCTTATTATAATAATCGATTAAGATATTACAATGACAAATCAACACCTGGAAGGATTAATTGCAGCTCCTTTCACACCAATGTTTCCCGATGGCTCGTTAAACCTTTCTATCATACCCGCCTATTACCAGTTTTTAAAAGGTAATGGCGTCACGGGAGCTTTTATCTGTGGCTCCACGGGCGAAGGCGTATCCATGACGCACGCGGAAAAAAAGAAAGTTGCAGAAGCATGGGCGGCGGCGACAAAAACTGACACTGATTTTAAAGTGATGATGTTCCTTGGAGGCACCAGCATTGCCGATTGCAGGGAACTGGCGGTTTATTCACAACAGTTAGGCCTGTACGCAATTTCATTCACTTCCCCGTTTTATTTTAAACCTGCCAATGTGGAAGTACTGGCACAGGCCTGCGCAGAAGTGGCTGCAGCCGTACCGGGTATGCCATTTTATTACTACCACATCCCCGTGCTCACCGGCGGTAATTTTTCCATGTACGACCTGTTGAAGGCAGTCGATGGAAAAGTGCCGAATTTCGCGGGTATAAAATATACGCACGAAGACTTTATGGATTTTCTATCCTGCCTTCGGTATAAGAATGGCTTTTACGATATGCTCTGGGGGCGGGATGAGAATATGCTGGCTGCACTGGCGCTGGGCAGCAAAGGTGCAGTGGGAAGCACGTTTAACTATGCGGCCCCCCTTTACCATGAGATGATTGAGGCTTTCGGGCAACACAACCTGGCTAAAGCGCAGGAACTGCAACAACTTTCTATCGATATGATCCGCCTGCTGGGCAAATACGGGGGCATTGCAACAGGCAAGGCCTACATGAAATTAGTAGATATCCATTGTGGTGAATTCCGGTTGCCGGTAAAAAATATGAGCGAAACTCAATTTGAATTGTTTAAACATGATACAGAACAATTAAATTTTAGTAGCTTTTGTTCCAAAAAGCCATTAGCGGCAACCGCTTAACAAATGAAAAAATTCACGGGTTCTATTGTAGCCATCCTTTCACTCATGTTTTTTAAAACAGCTTCATACGCGCAAAAAAAAGAGACGGGGTTGATGCAATGGAAAATTGCAGCAGCACTCCCTGCTGCAAATGGCCATGCCGTTTCTCTGGGTTTTGCGGGGCCGGTAACCGGGGTTCATAATAATGTGCTGCTGGTGGGTGGGGGAGCAAATTTTCCCGACAGTATGCCCTGGCTGGGGGGCAAAAAAAAATATTACGACGACATATATGTTTTCGTAAAAAAAAATAATAAAACAGTCCCGCTTAAAAAATCCTTTAAACTTCCTGCAAACATTGCCTACGCCGCTAATTGCAGCACCCCACAAGGAATATTAGTTGCTGGGGGTGAGAATGAGAAAGGCATCAGCAATAAGGTTTTTTTATTGTTATGGGATGCAGCTGAACAAATACTGCACACCAAAACCTTACCCGATCTGCCATTGGCATTGACCAATGCATCCGCCACCAACAACGAGCATATGGTTTATGTTGCCGGTGGCGAAACAGTCACAGCTGCATCCGATAAACTATTCAACCTGGATCTAAATAACATTGCTGCGGGTTGGCAGCAACTGCCCTCCATTCCGAGGCCCGTATCCCATGCGGTCTTAGTTGTGCAACACAATAGTAAAAACTCCTCCCTGTACCTGTTGGGTGGCAGGAAAAAGAATGCCAGCGGCATCAGCGATCTCTATTCATCCGTATTTGAATTTGATTTGAACGACCAGCAATGGAAAGAAAAAAAATCACTGCCTTATAATTTATGTGCCGGCACCGGTATTGCCAATGGAGCTTCCTGTATATTGATGTTGGGTGGCGATAAAGGGGAAACTTTTCACAAAGCGGAAACCATGATAGCGGCTATCAATGCCCAAAAAGACGAAACGAAAAAGCAGGAGCTCATCGGGCAAAAGAATAAAGTACAATCCACACACCCGGGTTTTAGCCCGGAAGTGCTGCAATATAATACCCTTACCGATGAATGGACGGTATATGATTCCATTCCATTTGACACACCGGTAACGACAACGGCTGTACGCTGGGGAAATGATGTGATTATCCCCAGCGGGGAGGTAAGGGCAGGGGTGAGGAGCCCGGCAATTTTGAACGGGAGGTTGTGTAAGTGAATAAGAGTTTAGAATTGGGAGTTAAGAATTAAGAGTTGTCCCTGGATTGGGCACTTAAGAAATGCGCGGCGAAAAATACTTAAGATCTGCGGAATAGCTTAATACAATTAATTATGGCTTCAAATGAAATTGAAAAGGCTCCAAAGCTCCCCTTTAGGGGCGGGGGGGCTCTCTATCCCTGGATCCTCGTAGCCCTCCTATGGGTGGTAGCCCTCTTAAATTATATGGACCGGCAGATGCTCAGCACCATGAAGCCTTCCATGATGATTGATATTGCAGAGCTGCAAACGGCTACGAACTTTGGTCGGCTGATGGCGATCTTCCTTTGGATCTATGGTCTCATGAGCCCGGTGGCTGGCATGATAGCAGATAAAGTAAACCGCAAATGGCTGATCGTGGTGAGTTTGTTTGTATGGAGCGGGGTAACTTATGCAATGGGCTACGCAGAAACTTTCCAGCAACTTTATTGGCTTCGTGCAATCATGGGCGTTAGCGAGGCATTGTATATTCCTGCAGGGCTTGCATTGATAGCAGATTTTCACAGTCCAAAAACCAGGTCCCTGGCTATTGGAATTCATATGACAGGTCTTTACATGGGCCAGGCCCTCGGCGGTTTTGGTGCTACCATTGCCCACAACTATTCCTGGCAAACAGCATTTCAATCATTTGGTATTATCGGCATTGTATATTCGGTAGTACTTATATTTTTTCTTAGAGAGAAAAAAACAAGAGATGCCACAGCGCCTGCCTCCGACGCCGTCCGTTTACCTTCTCAAACAAATATTTTTAAAGGTCTCGCTTTATTATTTTCCAATATTTCCTTCTGGATCATCCTGCTTTATTTTGCGGTACCCAGCCTGCCCGGCTGGGGTGTGAAAAACTGGCTGCCAACATTGTTTGCAGAAAACCTGGGTATCGATATGGCGAAGGCCGGCCCGCTTTCTACCATTACCATTGCTGCATCCTCTTTCCTCGGCGTTATTTTCGGGGGTATCTTATCTGATCGTTGGGTGCAGAAAAATTTACGTGGAAGGATCTACACGAGTGCTATTGGTTTGGGCTTAACCATTCCTGCTTTATTGTTCATCGGCTTTGGGCATTCTCTTTTTGCGGTAGTAGGTTCAGCTTTTTGTTTCGGTTTTGGTTTTGGGATGTTCGATGCCAACAATATGCCGATA
>JAKFCK010000522.1:0-3648 GCA_036676685.1 Chitinophagaceae bacterium
CGTAATTCAAAACAAATTTTCTCTGTGAGTCTTACAAGTTCTGCTTTAAGGAAAACCAGGTCAGTTTTATTTTCATCAAAGGTATTTTCTGATGAGATGGATTTGGCTTCATGGTAAGATGAAACCTCCCTGGTATGGATGCCCTGGCTTTTCTGCCAGAGATCAGTCCCCCATTTGCCCAGTTTTTCTTCCAGCAGGATTTCACCTGCTTTATATATTTCATTGATGGTAAAAATGCCGAGCGAATGTAAGACTTGTTTTGTTTGTTCACCAACACCCGGGATCTCCGACACGGGCAGGGGAGCGAGGAACTCTTTTTCTTTTCCGAAGGGGATCTGTAAATAACCGTTCGGTTTTGCCTTATTGGTGGCTATTTTGGCCATTAGTTTATTTGCTGCCAGTCCAAAAGAAATGGGCAGCCCGGTTTGCTGAATGATCTCGTTCCGCAGATCTATGGTCCATTGCAACGGGTTGAAGAATTTATTCATTCCCGTCAGGTCAAGATAGAATTCATCTACAGATGCTTTTTCAAAAACCGGTGCTTTGGCTGCGATGATCTGGGTGACCCAACGGGAATAACGACTGTATTCGCTGTAATGTCCTTTGATAAAAATCGCATGCGGGCAGAGCAACTGCGCTTTTTTGGAGGGCATAGCAGAGTGAATACCGTATTTTCGGGCTTCATAATTACACGCCGCCACCACCCCTCTTTCTTTTCCACCCACAATCACAGGCTTCCCTTTAAGGGTAGGATCATTTAAGACTTCCACCGAAGCAAAAAAAGAATCCAGGTCAAAATGGGCAATGATGCGTTGCATGGCATTCAAAGTTTAAGAGTTCAACCGTTCAACCGTTCAAAAGGTTCAAGAGGTTCAAGAAGTTTAAGAGGTTTAAGAGGTTTAAGGGGTTTAAGAGGTTTAAGAGGTTTAAGGGGTTGCAGTTGGTGTACTAACCGTAGATCTCCAGTAAACCGTCAGGAACTTCCACAAAAACTTTGCGGTTCTTAGTATCCATTTTAATGAGGTTTCCTTCATGTACCGGGATCAGCGCTTCCTTCCCCTTATATAAAATACTGCAGAGTATCTGGTGGGGTTGTTCTATCACCTCAATTATTTCGCCGAGGTTGGTGTCACCATCCATGAGATCGTAGCCGAGCATTGAGATAGGCGCTGTTTTAGCGGCATATTTCTTAAAATCCTCAGCGGCCATCCATACTTCTTTCGGGGTTAGCTTACGGGCAATTTCCTTGCTGTTGATACCCTCCAGTTTTACATATACTTCCTGGTCATTCTTAACTGAAGTGCTCTCAATGAAATAAGGCATAAAACTATCCTTGGATTCTTCAATAAATAACGCCTGCAGATCTTTCAGCGATGTTTTTGTACCAAGGCTATGGGCAAGTACAAGTTCGCCGCCCAGCCCGTAACTGGCTGCAAATTTTCCTATCTTAAAATACTGGCTCATAACGAGATTAACCTTTAAATCCAGGTATCTGTTTACCTGGTGATTTGAGAGCAAAGTTAACCATTGAAAAATAGCCAATGACGTTTTGGCTACTTACGGCCACAAAAAAAGTCCTACTAAAAAAGCAGGACTTAAAGATGTAAAGGCAGAGGTAATTTATTCTTCTGTCTTAGGTTCTTCCGAAACAACGGGGGCTTCTGCGGCCGGGGTTTCTTCAACTTTTTCTGCAACTTTCTTTACTACAGGTACATTACGTTTGTCCATGCGTGCTTTACGATGCGCACCTGAACGGCGGGCAACATGAGCCTCATGTTCAGTGCTCCATTTAGTAAATTTCTCCATTGCAGTTGCCTCATCAAATAAGCCAAGGCTCACACCACGAAGCAAATGTTTTAGGAACAACACTCCTTTGAAAGAAAGGATACGGCGTACAGTATCAGTGGGTTGAGCACCTTTCTGCAACCAATCCAATGCCTTCTGACGATCGATCTGGATAGTAGCCGGAACGGTCAGGGGATTGTAAGAACCTAGTTTCTGGATAAATTTTCCATCACGGGGACTGCGGGCATCCGCAATAACGATGAAGTAGAATGGCCTCTTTTTAGAGCCATGTCTTTGCAATCTCATTTTAACAGCCATAAAAAATAGAAATTTTCTTGGTTGTGAATAATAGGGTTTATTTCCTTAAAAAAGGAGAACAAAGATAGGAACCCTAACCAGATAAACCAAACAATTGGTTTTTTTTAATATTCATCTAATAATACCCGCATTATTTTTTGTTTGTAATTTGGAACATCCGGGACAAATTAAATCCAAAACGAATATCACCCTTGAAGAAATCCCCATAGGTTTCCGTGACGTAAGCCCGTTCATTCATACCCGTCGCATTTGAAAAATGAAGCTGGAAAACATGGCCCCCGGTTTCAATATCCACTCCCACCGAAAGCGGATTGGTATTCTGGTGACTAAGCCCATTTATTGCGTGATGATAATCCATCGTGAAAGCCATCCTGCTGGTAAACTTATAACGCAATCCTCCCCCCGGTGCAAAAATATTTTTTTCGTCACCACTCAGCGGCATCCTGCTATTAACCCATAAGGGGCTGAACTGGAGTGAAAATTTATCAGAGAACTTTCGGCCTGCGAGCAACTGCAGGTAAAAGGAAGTCCTGTCTGCGAACCCTGGTTTTACCGCCGCAAATGACTTTTCCGTCCATACCATTATGCCGGCAGCAAGCACGAGTGAAATTGGTACAGGTATCTCTCCTTTTGCCTGCTGAAGTAACCTTGTCTTCAAAAAAAAATCCGGTTCCTTCCTGAGGGTACTCCTCCCTATCCCGATAGTGAAATTATCGGAGACCCCGTAATCAAAACTCATTCTCATCGCCGCTTCATCCAAACCGAAAAACTCTTTTAATCCATGGTCCAGGAAACCGAACCGGTGAAGGATCCTGAAATCAAGATTGCCTTTGCGCAACATTTCTACCGAATGCGCATTTATGACACGGGTGGATTTAAAAGTTCCGTATATTTTTTCGGTGGTGCCGGTACTATCGCTCAATTCATCAAGCAGCGGTGTATCCTGTGCATAAGCGAAAAAAAGCGGGCCGAATAAAAAGACCAATAAAACTTTTTTCATCTTGCAATATTTAGGCATTAATTGGAAAGCTGTCCCCCTGCAGTTATCCAGTCAGTAATAATTGCTTTTTCCCCGGCTGTAAGCATTGGCCCGCCTTGGGGCATATCCCCGGTATCCACTGCACGAACCTTGATCCTTGCCGAGAATTGAACGATGTTGCAGTCGATAGTCCAGTTCATCCCTCCCTGGGCATTTGCACTGTTATGGCAGCTTTGGCATTTTGCGGCCATCAGGTTTTTTACTGCGGTAAATTTCAGGCCCAATGTACTCGTGGAATTCACTGTCACTGATTGACTTTTTTCGCAGCCCGCAGCATCCTTTGCATAAACTGTATGAGCACCCCCGGGTACATTGGCAAAACTGCCCGATGCCTGGTAGCCACCGTTGTTTAATTTGTAAGTAAAACCCGTGCTGCCTGTTGCAGACACGGTCACGCTGCCGGAACTTCCGCATCCTGTTGCGGCAGTAGGGGTCGCGGTTACCAGGATATTTTTACCTGCACACGGATCATTAGCAGGAGGAGTTGGGTCAGGTGAACTTTTACT
>JAKFCK010000523.1:0-2406 GCA_036676685.1 Chitinophagaceae bacterium
TGGTACCTATTCGTATCGGCATACACCAGGCTGATACGGTATTCGAAGAAAACGATGTATTTGGCGATGGGGTAAATATAGCCTCCAGGCTTGAATCACTGGCGGTTCCGGGTAGCATTTTCATTTCTGCAAAAGTATATGACGATATCAAAAATCAAAGTGATTTACAGGCCGTTTCCCTGGGCAGATATGCATTAAAGAACGTAAAAGAACCTGTTGAGATTTTTGCGGTTAGCAATACAGGCCTGGTGGTGCCGCATAATATTAAACTGGCCGGCAAAGGAGAAAAATATAAAGAACGAAAATCACAAAAAAGCAAAATCGTGAGCGGTGCAAAAATTGCCGGGATAATGCTGGCTTTAACCATTTCCTGGTTTGTATTCCTCAACCCTTGGATTAAAAAACAATATGCAAAAAACGAACTCTTACCGGCGATCCAACAATTAGTGAATGATAATTTCTTCCCGCCAACAGCTGCTTTTGATATGGCGGGGAAAGCAGAGAAGTATTTGCGCAATGATTCTGCACTGGTAAAGTTATGGCCAATAGTTTCTTCCAATCTTTCTATGATAACCAACCCCGGTGGTGCAGAACTCTGGTGGAAAGATTATGATGCACCCAAAAGCGAATGGCGGCTTGCAGGCACTACGCCTTTTAAAAATATCCGGCTGCCACGCAACTACCTGCGAATGGAAATACGAAAAAAAGGCTACCAAACGATTGAATATGCCGGTACTGCTGCATCCTGGAAAAACTGGAAAGATTCTTCCAGCCTTATTTTGGACAAAGAAGGCGCCCTACCTGCAAACATGGTACGCATCCCGGCAAAAAATACGCCCATGTACATTGTGGGGCTCGAAAGCAATGGTGATAAAGATGTCCCCTCTTTTTTAATGGATAAATATGAAGTCACCAATAAGGAATACAAAACATTTATGGATGCAGGGGGATACAGCAATAAACGTTTTTGGAATAACGTAATCTATAAAAACGAAAAAGAAATTTCATTAGATGCAGCCCTGGCTTTGTTTCTTGACAAAACGGGCAGGCCAGGCCCGGCAAACTGGGAAGCCGGCACTTACATGGATGGGCAGGAAAACTTGCCGGTGACGGGTGTGAGTTGGTACGAAGCAGCTGCATATGCAGTGTACGCAAAGAAACAATTGCCTACCGTGTTTCACTGGAGCGTTGTAGCCGAAACCGGCCGTACGCAATTCATCGTGACCCTTAGTAACTTTAATGGAAAAAACGCCACCGCAGTAGGCAGTAATGAAGGCTACAGCTCTTTTGGTATCTATGATATAGCCGGCAATGCAAGGGAATGGTGCAGCAACACCAATGAAAGTAAGGAAACCCATTATATTTTAGGTGGAGGATGGAACGACCCAACCTATGCCTTTAATGACAGCTACCTCGCCCCTGCCATGGACAGGAGCATCAGTAATGGTTTTCGCTGTATCAGGTTACTGCCGGGCGATACGGCCACTGCGAAATTGATGAAGCCTGTGCCAATGGCTTTTCGGGACTATACTAAAGAAAAACCCGTAGATGATAAAACATTTGACATTTACCGCCAGCAATTTTTATATGATAAAAAAGCATTGAATGAAAAAATTGAAGCAACCCTTGACAATGAATCATGGACGGCTGAAAAAATTAGCTTTGATGCAGGTTATAATAATGAAAGGATGCTGGCATGGCTTTATCTTCCGAAAGGTTTTAAGCCCCCTTATCAAACAGTAGTATTTTTCCCCGGTTCTAATGATATTTATCTAAAGACGTATGACCCTTTATTTATCAACGGACGCATTGATTTTATTTTAAAAAGCGGCAGGGCACTCATGCGCCCCATTTACAAAGGCACCTGCGAAAGGCATGATGAACTGAAAAGTGATCTTCCTGATGAAACTGTTTTTTATAAGGACCATGTGATCATGTGGCGTAAGGATATTGGCAGAAGCATAGACTATGTAGAATCAAGAAAAGATTTACAGGCGGATAAACTTGGCTATCTCGGCTGGAGCTGGGGCGGTTACATGGGCGGAATCTTGCCGGCATTGGAAAAAAGATTGAAAGTAATTGTGCTGAATGTCGGTGGAATGGTGATGAACAAATCACTCCCGGAAGTAGATCAATTGAACTACCTGCCAAGGGTAACCCAGCCTGTACTGATGCTGAATGGAAAACATGATATGTTCTTTTCAGTAGAGACATCGCAAATGCCTATGTTTAACTTTCTCGGCACCCCCGTGGAGCATAAAAAAATTATCATTTATGAAGCTGGTCATTTGGTACCACGAACAGATTTTGTAAAAGAAACGCTACAGTGGTATGATAAATATCTTGGGCTGGTCAAATAAGATTTTACCAGTTACCAATCTCAACTAATAAATAGAAAATGAAAAA
>JAKFCK010000524.1:0-2076 GCA_036676685.1 Chitinophagaceae bacterium
AAACAAATATTAATTGTATGCTGGAAAGTATCAACCAGGTAAACACCGGATCCGGAAAATATTATTATGATCTTGGGGCCTCTATTCAAATGATTTTCAACAGCCAGAGCAGGATCGACATCGGTTATCGCAGGGAACTGAATAGCAACATGATAAGGACTGCGCCCAATGGACTTTTTATCCGGCTGGAACATACACTGTTTAATGCCCTTTAAAACGCCCCCCGCCTCCCACCCTGTTTTACCTTCCAATATTTTCTTTCACAGTGCTTTTAATTGTCCTCCTCCCCGGAAGGACTTTTTTTATTACCGGATTAGGTGGGTAGTTTGGACTAGAAAAATGGCTGTTTTTGACATCTGCCTGTCCAAAAAACCGTTGCGGATCGATGCATCTTTGTGTAGATAAAAAACCTGGATGTCATGAAACAATTAAGAAACCTTCTATTGATATTCTCCCTTTTCCTGGGCCTTGCAATTTATTTAAACGCCTGCAAACCGATAAAGGATCTTACCAACCGGCCGCCCGTTTGGAAAGGTGAAAATGAATTTACCCACATAATACCCGGATATGATAGCTCTAAAAAAACTGTATTCATCATTGCTGACCATGAATACACGGAGATCGTGGACATGCTTGCGCCGTTTTACCTGTTTAATAAAACGGGAAAGGCGAATGTTTATGTGGTGTCAAAAGACCATATACCTATTGTTATAAAAAGAGATCTTTTTGTTAGGCCACAGCTCACCTTTAGTGAAGCAGACGCAATGCATATACAACCGGATGTCATTGTGATCCCGGCACTCTCCAAACGCACTCCCGCCCAGGATATGTTCTTAATCTCGTGGATCAACAACCATTTTTTGCCAGGCACCAGGCTTCTTACAATTTGTGATGGAGCGGTCACAGGTGCAGCCACAGGGTTGTTTGACGGTAAGCCAATTACCTGCCATGCATCGGATTTTGAACAGATCAAAGCTCAATTCCCCAAACCACGATGGGTAAAAGATATACCGGTCACAAAAAGCGGGAACCTCTTCAGTACCGCCGGTGTTTCAAATGCAGTAGAGGGCAGCCTGGTGGTAATTAATGAATTATTCGGCCGGGAGACGATGCAGGCACTATTGGCTGACATCCATTATCCCGAAAAAGAGATCAGGACATCTCATGAAAGTATCGCATTAAATAAGAGGGACAAAGTGACTTTCCTGAAGAAAGCCCTGTTTAATAAGAATAAGAGAATCGGCTTACTGCTGGAAGAAGGAATGAATGAATTTGAAATGGCCAGTTTGATTGATACCTATAACCGCACTCTACCTTACTCCTTCAGCACTTTCAATATCAATGGTGCTGGTATACGAACAAAATTCGGATTAACCCTGGTAACCATCGGAAAACCCAATCTTAGAAACCTGGACGAACTGCATATCCTTGCGGGTGAGTCATTGCCTGAAAAAAATATCGCCCTGTTTAAAAATGTAAAAATCGTGCGGCATACGGAGCTACAAAACCTTTATGCCTTTGATTCCTATTTTGAAAAGATCGGCAGGCAGTACGGCAAAAGCTTCGCTGACGTGGTGAGGGTATCGCTGGATTATAATTGAGTTGGTCCATGGTCCATAATCCATGGTCTATAGAAGAGTTTTTAAAAACAAGCGTTGCCTGAAAAATTACAAAAAGAAAATCCATGAGCCATAGACTATGACCATGGACTGCCCATGAACCTCCTTGCACATGCATATCTTTCCTTTAATGATCGTGATATTCTTGCAGGGAATATGATCAGTGATTTTGTAAAAGGCAAAAAGAAGTTCGATTATCCTATCCGAATCCAGGCCGGAATTATGCTTCATCGCATTATTGATACTTTTACCGACAATCATCCCGCAACTAAAGAAGCGAAAGAATTTTTTAGGCCACATTACCGCCTGTATAGCGGCGCTTTTATTGATGTAGTCTATGATCATTTTTTAGCAATTGATACCAACGAGTTTACCGAATCTTCTCTTTTTAGTTTTTCTCATCAGGTCTATCATTCCCTGGAAGAAAATAAACAATGGTTTCCTGACCGGTTTGCAG
>JAKFCK010000525.1:0-2177 GCA_036676685.1 Chitinophagaceae bacterium
GGTCTGGCTGGCATCAAATCCAAAACCATCAAGCGCCCTTGGGTCGGTACTTATCAGGAACTTGTGCATCCTGAATCTTACATCCCCTGTGTAGATGGTATTTTGCCGGAACCAAAGATTAGTACGTTTATCCGGCACCCCCGGGGGATAAATTTTCTCCATGAAGTCTGGTTTGTAAGCGATATAGGGGTAATTGTTGGGCAAAGCATCCCTGTAATTAATGTGGTCATAAAAGGTGGACCAGCCAAAGGATTCACCGTAGTTGGCATTTTGAGGGATCTCAAACAGCCCCTCTTTAGAACGGCCCTTAAATATTTCGCCGGTGCGTTCCAGCGGCAGCAAAGTATATGCACCTTCATTTTCATTTTGTAGCTGATCGCCCAGCTTATCTACCTCGGTGTAATAAGTTGAACTGTTATCTGCATCAAAAGATGCCAGCCACATGTTGATATGCATGCGCAATGCCAGCCCTCCTCCTCTCATTGCCCTAACGGCTACCATTACCTGGTCGGTATAGGTCCAGGGCAGGTCATTTGTTACTGCTTTCAAATCGGCCTCGCAGTTTTTTAGTACCTGCACCATAGGCATTCTCTTTAAAGGAGCAGTATGGTAGGCATCTGTATAATAAGGCACGTCACCCCATTGGCGCACCATCAGGAAATAACAGAAACTGCGGATGAAAACGGCTTCTGCTTTATACTTTTTTTTCTCGGCCTCGCTTAAAACACTTACATCATCTATTCTTGTATAAGCAATGTTAGCCGCGGCTATAGCCCTATAAAAACGATCCCATTCCCCGAATCTTTGCATATTCCAGATACTTCCCCAATAGCTGGTGGGATTAAGTGCCCGGAGGTTGTTGTTGGCCATATCCAGGATATAGGTACGGCCCCAGATGGTGGATCCGTATCCAATTGGCGCACCCCTGAAGTCGCCGGAAAAAATAAAGAAAGGAAATTCATCTTCACCCTCAGGCTGCGTCAGATCACCACGGGTTACGGCTTTCCGTATCAGCTCGTACATGCCATTGGTGAAAGCTTCCACATCCTGTTTTGTTTTCCAGAAATTATTGCCGGAAAGATCGCTGGGCGGATCCAGGCTCAGGTATTTTTTACAACTAACCGTACCAGTGAGTACCAGGGTGAGCAGGGAGATATAAATAAAACGTTTCATAAATTTTAATTTTTAGGCTGTTTAAAACTGCACATTTACACCAAATGCATAACTACGGGCGGTAGGGTAACCACCGGAAGCATCCCTGCCCAGGGCAGTCACCAACTCCGGGTCGGGCCCGCTGTAATTAGAAAAAGTGTACACATTGTTCGCGGTAAAATTCAGCCTGCACGAAGTCATCCCGAAGCGTTTGATAGCTGCCGGTTTAAAATTATAACCGAGGATAATATTGTTGATCTTCCAGTAAGAACCATCTTCCAGGAACAAGGTTTGGTTGGTACGGAAAGGCTGCAGGGTACCTGCTCTCCGGAAATCGTAAGGATTGGGATATTGCGCATCCTGCGTGGCTTTCGGATCATTGGATGGTGCCCAGTAATTAAAGTTATCAATGGGTAACATGCTGTTGATGGCAGTCGGGTTATTGTAATTCTGGAACTGTTTTGCATTGCTGGTATTCAGCAGGTCCCTGAACAAAGTGTAGGTAACATTCACGTTCAGCTGGAAACCTTTGTAAGAGGACAGCGAACTGATACCGCCGGTTATTCTCGGAACGGGGTTGCCGATGGGCAACAGGTCATTTTCATCAATGATATAATCGCCGTTTACATCTGTCCAGCGCGGGTCGCCTCCCTGGAAATAAAATCCTGACCCCGCACCCAGTTGTTGCCTTTGCCCGTTGGCCATATTCACAGGCACACTCGATGTATTGGAATACACGCCTTGGGTATGGTACACCAGGTTAGACAGGGAGTTGCGGCCGATTTTATATACAACGGGTACATTACCACCACCATCCTGGACCTGTGGGCGCGTGCCGATGGCGGCATGGCCACCTACGCGCAACTGCCTGCGGAAGAGCAGGCCGCATTGCAAGGGCGCTTGCAGGCGCAGATGCGGAAGAACACCTACGATCCGGCTACGAAGACGGTCACGCTGACGCAGGACCGGATCGCCGCGATCTCGAACGTGGCCGCCCACTACGAAAGCCTTTTCGGCTCCGATCC
>JAKFCK010000526.1:0-10878 GCA_036676685.1 Chitinophagaceae bacterium
CCCAATGGTTTTTTAGAAGTGCCACATGGAAAAGAAAAAGAATTCCTCTGGCCATTGAAGATTGAAAAGATCAATGGGGTTGGTAAACAAACAGAGCAGCAACTAAAAAATTTTGGCATATATACCATTGAGGATATTGCCCGGACACCGGTTGAGATTTTAGAAAAATATGTAGGCAGTTGGGGACAATCTCTCTGGCAAAAAGCCCAGGGCATTGGTTCAGCTGATATTGAAACTGACTGGGAACAAAAAAGTATGAGCCGTGAAAATACTTTTCATGAAAATATTTCGGATGTCAATTTATTGTACAGCGAACTGGTCCGATTGACGGAACAAAATGCATATGACCTTCGCACCGATGAAAAACTAACAGGTTGCGTAACTGTGAAAATCCGCTACCCTGATTTTGAGACCAATAGCCGGCAAACTACCATCCCATATACAAGTGCCGATGATGAGATTATCCCCATCGTGAAGGGGCTTTTCCAAAAGTTGTACAAGAAAGGTACACCGGTACGGCTGCTGGGTGTTCGCCTCAGCGAACTGACTAACGATGCCGTGCAAACGAACCTGTTTTCAGATGCAGAACGTAAGTCAGACCTGTACAAGGCAATTGATGGGGTGAAAAATCGTTTCGGAAAAATCATTGTGAAGAGGGCTTCTTCGAACTGAAGGTCTATAAGTCAATGAGTCATTAGGTCATTTGGTCAATAGGCAAATGACAATAGGCATGGACAATGGGTAACGCCAAGGCCCAATGGGATAAAGGTGTTTCGGACGGACAACTTACCGAAGGCTGAATGATGAAGCATGACCAAAAACAAAAATCCGCCAAAGATTTCACCATTGACTATTGACCATTGACTCTGTATAAACTTCCCAAATTGCAGATTTCCCTTCACGGCTCATCAATCAAATCATAGATCGTCCTTTTCTCCAGTATTTTCAGTGTAGCATCTCTTGTCATGATCATGACCCTGTTCAGGCCGCAGTGTTTTTCATTACAGTCGCTGCATTTCTGGTAGAAGTTCAGGCTCACGCAGGGTAGCATTGCAATCGGGCCCTCGATGATGCGGTATACAGCGGCAAGGCTTGTTCTTTTTGGGGGAGCAGCCAGCAGGTATCCGCCACCTTTTCCCTTTTTGCTTTCCAGGATATTGTGCTGTTTTAGCTGCAGCAGGATAGATTCAAGAAATTTGATAGGGATGTTTTTCTTCTCTGCGATCTCTGCTATCAACACCGGGCCTTTACCATACTGGCCGGCGAGGTAGCCTAGTGCTTTTAAGCCGTATTGGGTTTTTTTTGATATCATTGGAGGCAAAATTAAGCATAATTATAGTGTACGCAGCCGCACTTTTCGTCATTTCGGGGTTCAGGGGCGGTTCAACCGTGAATACCTTTTGTCATAACCGGGACATAAATTACCGTTGGGTAACATAAAATTATTTGTCTGAAACCCTTATTGGGTAAGGTTTATAGTCAAATTATAGTGTTTTGGGATACCATCCGGCCGGGTAATTATATTTCATTATCCGGGATTTTGGTTGTACGTTTGTCTACCAAACAAGTAGAGATATACTTATGTTACAGCTATTCAACATCATTCATATCAACTTTCACAACAACAATATGTGTTGTTGCTGAGGAGTTGTTCCCCGATCTACCCCCATTTTCTCTACTACTTCCTAAAAATTTTGTACAAAAACCATGACGGACACCGGAAAAAATATAGCTGAACGAATAACCTACCAAATTAGTGGACTAAAGGCCATTGACGCATTGAAGAAACTTACCGAGGAATTTCCCGGGCAGGTAACATTTAGCAGCAGCTTTAGTTTTGAAGACCAGGTGATCAGCCATGATATCCTCAGTAACCAATTGCCCATTTCAATTTTTACACTGGACACGGGCCGTTTATTTGGGGAAACTTATTCTGTGTGGAACAGTACCAATGAGCGATATCATACCCATGTGAAGGCATTTTATCCCCGGCATGAGTTGCTTGAAAGTTTTGTTGAAGAAAAAGGCCCGAACTCGTTTTATGAGTCTGTAGCCAACCGAAAGCAGTGTTGCCATATTCGCAAGGTAGAGCCCCTGCAACGTGCATTGGCCGGAAATAAAGTATGGGTTACCGGGTTAAGAGCCGAACATTCTAATGCCAGGCAGGATTTGCCACAGGTGGAGTGGGATGAGATCAACCAGGTCATAAAATATCACCCCATCCTGCATTGGACAACAGGACAGGTGGGAGAATATATCAGAGCAAATAATATTCCTTATAATCCTTTGCATGACCGCGGTTTTGTAAGCATCGGTTGCGCACCCTGTACAAGGGCGGTCAAACCCGGCGAAGATTTCCGGGCCGGGCGTTGGTGGTGGGAGGATGCGGATAAGAAAGAATGCGGCCTTCATGAAACGGCAGAAGTAACAACGAATCAACCAAATTAAAATATTGAGATGAGCGAACACAGATTAGATTACCTGGAACAACTGGAATCAGAATCGATCCACATCTTTCGCGAAGTGGCAGGGCAGTTCGAAAAGCCTGCTTTGTTATTCAGCGGGGGAAAAGATTCAATCGTATTGGTACACCTTGCATTGAAGGCTTTCAGGCCGGGGAAGTTTCCTTTTCCCCTGGTACATATTGACACCGGGCACAATTTCCAGGAGGCCCTCGATTACCGGGATGAGCTGGTGAATGTTATCGGGGAAAAATTAGTTGTACGGCATGTAGGCGATACCATCAGGGAAAAACAATTGACCGAACCGAAGGGAAAGTTTGCCAGCAGGAATGCCCTGCAGACATTCACCCTGCTTGATGTGATCGAAGAATTTAAGTTTGACGCCTGTATTGGGGGCGCCAGGAGAGATGAAGAAAAGGCAAGGGCAAAGGAAAGGATCTTTTCTGTGAGAGATGAATTTGGCCAGTGGGATCCCAAACTGCAGAGACCGGAGTTGTGGAACACATACAACGGCCGCATACATAAAGGAGAAAATGTTCGTGTGTTCCCGATCAGCAACTGGACAGAACTGGATATATGGAATTACATCCGGCGGGAGAATATCAAATTGCCATCAATCTATTTTGCCCATGACAGGGAAGTGTTGGAACATGAAGGGCAGCTGGTGGCAACTTCGGAATTCATTCAACTGGATGCTACTGACAAAGTTTCTGTAAAAAGAGTTAGGTACAGAACAGTAGGTGATATGACGTGTACGGCAGCAGTGGAATCAACGGCATCTAATATTGATGACATTATTCATGAGATCATTGCCACTAAAACAAGTGAGCGGGGTGAAACAAGGATCGATGACAAAGTGAGTGAGGCGGCGATGGAAGACCGGAAAAAGAACGGGTATTTTTAAAACCCCCTAACCCCCTAAAGGGGAAATGGGACGTTCATACGATACGATAATTTATAACCATCGGGAAATTAAGATTTGACAGATCTTAAAACGATACAAATCAAGTTCCCCATTAGGGGGCAGGGGTAAAATGGACATACTAAGATTTATAACCGCAGGAAGTGTAGATGATGGTAAGAGCACCTTAATTGGTCGCTTGCTTTATGACAGTAAGTCTATCATGATAGACCAGCTGGAAGCTATTGAAAAACAAAGCAGGAATAAAGAAGACGGTGAAATAGACCTTGCTTTACTCACGGACGGCCTGCGCGCAGAAAGAGAGCAGGGGATCACAATTGATGTGGCCTACAAATATTTTTCTACGCCAAAACGAAAGTTCATTATTGCAGATGCTCCGGGGCATATTCAATATACCCGTAACATGGTGACCGGTGCCAGCAACAGCGACCTTGCAATCATTTTAGTTGATGCAAGAAATGGCGTGTCTGAGCAAACCCGCCGGCATTCTATAATTGCGTCATTGCTGAATATACCCCATGTAGTGGTAGCCGTAAATAAAATGGATCTTGTAGGCAACTCCCAGGACGTGTACAATAATATTGTTATTGACTATGCTGAAGTAGCTCAAACGCTGGGGTTGAAAGATATTACTTACCTACCTATCAGTGCGATCAACGGCGATAATATCGTAGAGAAAAGTGAGAACTTTCCCTGGTACGAAGGTGAATCATTACTGCATATCCTTGAAAACGTTGAAGTGGCCAGTGATATTAATTTAGCCGATGCAAGGTTTCCAGTGCAATTCGTCATTCGGCCGCAGACAGACGACCTGCACGATTATCGAGGTTATGCCGGTAAAATACTGAGTGGTATTTACAAGAAAGGAGATGCTGTCACCGTGCAGCCTTCAGGAATAACAAGTAGGATCAAGGGGATAGAAATAGGCGGTGTGGAAGTAGAGGAAGCCTTTGCACCGCAGAGCGTTGTATTGCACCTCGAAGATAATATTGATATAAGTCGCGGGGATATTATCGTGAAATCAGATAATCAACCCCGAGTGCAAAACGAACTGGAGGTCTTATTGTGCTGGATGGATAATAAAGAGTTGGTTCCGGGAAATAAATATTTGATCCAGGTCAATAGCAAAAGAACCCGGGCCGTAGTAAAAGCAATAGAATATAAACTGAATGTAAACTCATTACTACATGAAGATGCACCACAAAGAGTAGGGTTAAATGATATTGTGAAGGCCACGATCAAAACAGCTTCCCCGATAGCTTTTGACAGCTATAAAGCATTGAGGACATCAGGAGGAGCGATCCTGATTGATGAAACAAGTAACGTAACGGTAGGAGCCTGTATGATTCAGTAGAGTCGATGGTCGATGGCCTATGGTCCATAGACCTTATATTCGGGGAGATATCCCATTGGGATAGCGTGTTGACAAATGCAAATTTTATTAGGATGACGGAACAAAATTTTATACAGCAAATATTTCAGAAGAACCGGTCCACGCTGGTGCGGTTTCCTGATAAGGAAACAGCGGAGAATTTTATCGATGACCTGTTTAACCTGTTGTTTGCTTCGCACGAAGGAAAGTATGATAGCGAACAAAAACTAGCCAGGCAGTTCACAGAATTAAAAAATACATTTTCTGCTTTGTTGTTCGAACTCATCAAAGATGAGGCTGAAGTAAAAAAGCATACGGACAATTTATTTTACGAATTGCCCGAGATTTACGAGGCGCTTTTGCTGGATGCGGATGCCATCCTGCAGTTTGATCCCGCAGCCTCCTCGATTGAAGAAGTATTGGTGGCCTACCCGGGATTCTATGCTACGGCGGTGTACCGGATATCTCACCAGTTATACCTGCAGGGAATAAAAACCCTGCCCCGCCTTTTATCCGAGTATGCGCATAGTAAGACGGGAATTGATATCAACCCCGGTGCTACAATAGGTAAGTCATTTTTTATAGATCATGGTACCGGCATTGTAATCGGCGAAACGACTATCATCGGGAACAATGTGAAAATTTACCAGGGGGTTACCCTGGGTGCATTAAATGTGGCCAAATCCAATGCCAGTATGAAACGGCACCCGACTATCCAGGATAACGTGATTATCTATTCAGGTGCCACGATACTGGGCGGGGAAACAGTTGTGGGTAAGGATAGTGTGATCGGTGGTAATGTATGGCTCACTTACAGTGTACCGGCATATTCTGTCGTTTACCATAAAAGTGAAATAAAGGTCAGGGATAATAACCCCCTGCCGGAAGGATTAAATTTTGTGATTTAAAATGCCTGTGTAAATAAATCTTTAACCAAACCAAAAATCAACGACAATGAAAGCAGACAGCATCTTACAAACAATCGGGAATACGCCGCATGTACGAATAAATAAATTATTTGGCAGCGATCATGAAGTCTGGATGAAACTGGAGAGAAACAATCCCGGTGCCAGCATCAAAGATCGTATCGCCTTGTCAATGATTGAGGATGCTGAAGCAAAAGGCCTGTTGACCAAAGACAGTGTTATCATTGAGCCTACCAGTGGAAATACCGGTATCGGCCTGGCACTCGTTGCCGCAGTGAAGGGATATAAAATTATCCTGGTGATGCCTGAAAGTATGAGTATAGAACGGAGGAGGCTAATGGCACTCTACGGTGCTGAGTTTGTGCTCACGCCAAGAGAAAAGGGTATGAAAGGTGCTATAGAAAAGGCCAACGAAGTGGCCGCCGAAACACCCCATTCATGGATCCCAATGCAATTTGACAATCCCTCCAACACTGCAATTCACAGAACAACTACAGCCCGGGAGATCATTGCAGATTTTCCGGAAGGTTTAGATTATGTAATAACTGGCGTAGGTACCGGTGGTCACATCACCGGTGTGGCAGAAGTGCTGAAAGAAAAATTTCCTAACCTGAAAGTATTTGCTGTGGAGCCTGAATTATCACCGGTATTGAGCGGAGGTGCCCCCGGGCCACATCCTATACAGGGTATCGGTGCTGGTTTTATTCCATCTATCCTGAATAAAGAGATACTGGATGGTGTTATCCAGGTGAGCAAAGAAGATGCCTACACTTACGCGCAAAGGGCAGCAAAAGAAGAAGGTATACTCATGGGTGTTTCTTCAGGGGCATCATTGGCAGCAGTTGCCAACAAAATTGGTGAATTACCCAGGGGTTCAAGGATCCTCACTTTTAACTATGATACAGGTGAAAGATACCTTTCAATAGAAGGACTCTTTTGATTTTGAAATATACAAGCAGCGGACTAAATGAATGAAATTACTCACATCGGTAAATTGATACTGGCAGCAGCGGGTCCGGGAGACCCGGAACTGGTTACGTTGAAAACAGTTCGCTGGCTGCAGCAGGCCGATGTGGTGCTGGCAGACCGCCTGGTGAGTAGTAAGATTTTAGAAGAACATGTAAGGCCGGGTGCTGAGATTGTGTATGTGGGTAAACAGTGCAGGAGAGGTGTCTCCACTCCACAACCTACGATCAATGAGATGATAGTATTGTATACCCACCAGGGTAAATTGGTGGTTAGACTGAAGGGAGGAGACGTAAGTATTTTTTCAAATGTACTTGATGAACTGGAAACAGCCCTGGCGAATAATATTCCTTACGAAATAGTTCCCGGTGTTACAGCTGCCCTCGGTGCAGCGGCTTATGCCGGTATCCCGCTGACCGCAAGGGGGTATTCCACGGCCGTTCGGCTGCTAACCTTCTACAAAAATGATGTAGTGACCGAGGAATACTGGAAAGAGCTGGCACTAACAAGTGACACGCTGGTATTTTATATGAGTAGTGAAACATTGGATACTGTTGTTGAAAAACTTGTACAATACAAGATCAGTGCAGATAAGATAATGGCAGTTGCGGAACAGGCGACAACACCGATGCAACATATTCATACCTGCAATCTTTATGAATATGAAAGATCCCTGAAGGGATTGAATTTCATTTCGCCATCGCTGGTAATTATCGGTAAAGTGGTGGCACTTCATCAACAATTTGCATGGATGAAAAATGCTGGTAGCGCTGAATATTATTTTAAACCCTTAACAGCAAGAGTAACAGCTATTACAGAATCAGAAAAAGCAGCAAAACATGTTAGCAGAGCTTAAACTCAAATCATTGACGGATTTTATCGGCACCTTAAGTAAGGAGGAACTGGTATGGGTGAATGGTTACTTGTCCGGCCTCGTTTCCGTGACTGAAAATCCTGTACCTGCCACGGCCGGGGCTGCGCCGGTGCAAACTGCTGCAAATAAAAAAATTACAATTGCTTACGGCACCGAAACGGGAAACTCCAAAAAGCTGGCGACTGAGTTTGCGGGTAAAGCCAAAAAAAATGCGGTTCCGGTAAAACTTGTAAGCCTGGATCAATACCGTTTAACGGACCTTTCCAAAGAAGAATATTTTATAACCGTGATCAGCACACAGGGAGAAGGGGAACCACCTATCGCCGCGCAGAAATTTTATGAGCATATCCATAATAACGGGTTTAAAATTCCGCAATTAAAATTCGGGGTATTGGCATTGGGGGATACTTCATATCCAATGTTTTGTAAAACAGGCGAGGATGTAGATACGCAATTGTTGAAACTTGGGGGCAACAGGATTGCTCCATTGCAAAAATGTGACCTGGATTACGAGGAGGAGGCACACCGCTGGTTTGACGATGTATTAAGATCTGTTTCCTTTAATACAACAGAACCTGCTGCGAAACAAGTGGCCACGCCGGAAATCAAAAAGCCGGCAGGTAAAACAATTTATTCAGGAACAATTTTATCAAACATAAATCTTAACGCAAGAGGTTCAAAAAAAACTACCTACCATATTGAGATCGCTGCAGAAGATGTGGAGTATGTTACCGGTGATTCGATTGGCATTGTGCCGGAAAACCAGCCCTTGGTTGTAGAAGAGATCATCGCACTGGCTAAACTGGATCGGCATAAAACAATAACGTGGAGAAATGAAACAACAACAATAGAAGAGTTACTTTCAAAAAAGATAGGTATTAGTTTTTTACTGGAGAAAGCGGTTAAACAATTTGCAATAATTACCGGTAAGGAAATCGCAACAGGCAGAGTAGACCTGGTAGACCTGCTCCGGCAACACCCTATCAACGAAACACAGTTTGAAGAGCTGCTTGGCAGCCTGAACCCGATAGCCCCACGCATTTACAATATTGCTTCCTCTCCTGCTACGCATGATGGAGAAATACATATTACCGTGGCCCGCGATGTTTTTTTAGTGGACGAGAAAAAACAATACGGTTTGTGTACGCTTTTCCTGGAAGACAAAAAGGAAGGAGACAATATCCGGTTTTTTGTGCAACCCAATAAACGCTTCCGGTTACCCGAAGCTGACCAGGATATTATCATGATCGGCCCGGGGACAGGTATTGCACCTTTCCGGTCATTTGTTGCAGAACGGGATTCCCTTGGAGCAACTGGACGCAACTGGTTATTTTTTGGAGAAGATAGATTCACCACTGATTTCCTGTATCAAACCGAATGGCAAAACTGGTTCAGTACCGGAGTGCTTACAAAAATAAGCCTTGCATTCACCAACGGAGCGGAGGAAAGCTTTCCTGTTCACCAGAAAATTTACCAGCAGTCAGTCGAATTTTTTAGCTGGGTTCGTTCCGGTGCAACAATTTACCTGTGTGGGGAAAAAGAGCCCATGGGAAAAGAAGTGGAAGCCACGCTCATTATGATCTTTGAGGAGCAGGGGAATATGAGCAAGGAAGATGCTGTAAAATATTTTGATGAGTTAAAGAATACGGGTCGGTATGTGAAGGATCTGTATTAGGTGGATCGTGGTTCAAAGTTCATGGTTCATGGTTCATAGTTCATGGTTAGTGAAGCGTTGGGAGTTTAAAGATTTCACTATTCACTATTCACCATTCACTATTCACCATTCACTATTTACAAACAATTTTTATGAAGTTTCAAGTGCAAAATAAAAATGACTGAAGAAAAGAAATTATCTGTAGTAGAAGGAATCAAAACGAGGAGCCATGGGTTACGCGGTACTTTGCAGGAAAGCCTGCAGGACGAGATCACGGGTGCAGTGAGGGAAGCAGATCATGCATTGATTAAATTTCATGGAATGTATGAACAGGACGACAGGGACCTGAGGGAAGAAAGGGCGGCGAAAAAACTGGATAAGTTATTTTCCTTTATGATTCGCCTGCGTATACCCGGTGGGTTAATGACACCCCGGCAATGGATCGCTGCCCACCATATTGCCGGGAAATATTCCACGGGGGTGATAAAAATAACAACCCGCCAGACAATCCAGTTGCATGGCATTCTTAAACATGATATTAAGCCAACATTAAAAAATTTTGATAGTGTGCAGCTCGACTCCATCGCCGCATGTGGCGATGTGAACAGGAATGTGGCCTGCAGCAGCAATCCTAAGGAGTCACCGCTGCATGAGCTGATCCATAGTTATGCAGACAAGATCAGCACGCTGCTGTTACCGAAAACAAGGGCCTTCTATGAAATATGGCTGGATGAAGAGAAGATCGAAGAACACAACGAAACAGATCCTCTATACCAGGACAGGTACCTTCCGAGGAAATTTAAGATCGGTATTGGTATCCCGCCGAATAATGATGTGGATGTGCTGGCCAATGATCTCGGGTTGATAGCGATCATTGAAGGCGGCGAATTGAAGGGTTTTAATATAGCAGTTGGTGGTGGATTATCCACAACGCATGGGAATCTGGAAACATACCCCCGGCTGGCCACTGTTATAGGTTTCACAGCAGGAGAAGAAAAGACATTAAAAGCTGTTTATGAAGTGTTGACGGTGCAGAGAGATTTTGGTAACCGTAGCGATCGTAAATTAGCCAGGTTAAAATATACACTCGATAATATGGGTGTAGAGGCTTTTAGAGAAGAATTGGAAAAAAGGTGCGGTTTTAAATTAGAGGAACCCAAACCCTATGAGTTTAAAAGCCGCACAGATCTTTACGGCTGGCTACAGGATCATGAGGGTAACTGGCATTTTACTTTGTTTATAGAAAATGGCCGTGTGTTGGATGATGAGCAACTTGCATTAAAAACAGCTTTGCTGGAGATCGCAGAAACCGGTAAAGCGAACTTCCGCTTTACTAGTAACCAGAATCTCATACTTAGTGATATTGCCGATGCCGATAAGAAAGCAATTGAAGATCTCTTAAATAAATTCAGGATAACAGAATACGAGCAACAGGCTTCTGCATTCCGGAAAAATGCTATTGCATGTGTGGCCCTTCCTACCTGCCCGCTTGCCCTGGCAGAGGCGCAGCGTTATTTGCCTTCGCTCATCACCAAGCTTGAACCTATCCTCGCAAAATATGGTCTCCAGGATGATGGTATTGTATCCCGTATGACAGGATGCCCTAACGGGTGTGCCCGCCCTTACGCAGCAGAGATCGGGTTTATCGGTACCGCTGCGGGCCATTATAACCTGCATATCGGGGGAGATAGAGAAGGGACAC
>JAKFCK010000527.1:0-4337 GCA_036676685.1 Chitinophagaceae bacterium
GGGATGTCGTTTTACCAGACAGCAAAGATTTCCAACAGCATAGCACAGAAATAAAGATTGATGGATTGCCGGCTGGCACTTATATGGTCCTTGCTAGCCTTCGTCCCGATTTTGATTTAAACAATAATATAATAGCACGCCAGGTGCTGTTTGTAAGCAACATCAGTTATATCTACAATGATAAAAAAGAGATCTATGTACTGCACAGGAATACCGGCCAGCCCCTGATCAATGCAGAAGTGCAGGTGTGGGAGCAAAAATATGATTACAACACCCGGAAAAATGAACCGGTAAAAAGAGAAAGATACATTACGGATAAGAACGGGTTTGCAAAAGCCGTAACAGCAAAGGACCGATACAATAATTTCCTGCAGGTAAAACACAACGGAGAAGAATTGTTTACCAATGATACTTATTACAGCTACGATTACGACAGTTACCGGAGAGAAACACAGAAGCGAACTTTCCTTTTTACCGATCGCTCCATCTACCGCCCCGGGCAAACGGTTTTTTTTAAGGGTATCGTGGTAAGCACGGATACTAACGGCAGAAAAAGTACGCTCATCAGCAGTTATCAAACAACGGTTCAGTTGTTTGACGCTAATAGCCGGAAAATTGGAAGCCTGGCAGTTACCACGAATTCCTATGGTTCCTTCAACGGAAGTTTTCAATTGCCGGAAGGCACATTGAACGGCCAGTTTTTTATCAGGGACTCCGCGAACAGCTCGCAGCAGTTTATCAGCGTAGAGGAATACAAACGACCCAAATTTTTTACTGCATTAACAAAGCCGGAGGGTACCTACCGTGTCAATGATTTGATAAAAGTAACGGGTAATGCTAAAGCATATGCCGGTAACAATATCGACGGGGCTAAGGTGGGCTACCGGGTGGTACGAAAAATACAGTATCCCACCTGGTGGGGCTGGGGCCCCGATAGCTATCGGGGTAAGATATGGCCGCCCTACGGCAACAGGGAATCGATGGAAATCACCAATGGGGAAACTACAACTGACGCAGAAGGAAATTTCACCATCACATTCAGAGCAATACCCGATGAAACAATCGATAAAAAGGCACAGCCTACTTTTTATTACGAAGTAACGACAGACGTCACAGATATCAACGGCGAAACAAGAAGTGGTACTGTTTCTGTTGCTGTAGCATACCAGGCCCTGCAATTGGTTATCACAGCAGGCGATAAAATGCCGGCTGATAGTTTGAAGAATATTAAAGTAACAAGCACTAATATCAACGGATTATTTGAAAAAGCCAGGGTGAATTTTGTGATGTATAAATTAGTGGAGCCGGGACGGATATTCCGTAACAGGTACTGGGAAAAACCTGACCAGTTTGTGATGACAAAAAGTGAATATTATGCCAGCTTCCCTTACGATGTGTATGCCGATGAGGACCAGCCGCAGCAATGGCCCCTTGGGGAGAAAGTTGCAGATCGAAGCGACACGACAAAAGTCAATGGTCAGTGGTCTGCCGATAGCTATCGGGAAGTCAATGGGAAAACACGGCCGGGTTGGTATAAGATTATTGTTACCACGAAAGATAAATATGGCGAGGCCGTAAAGGCAGAAAAGTTCATCCAGGTCATTGATGAACAGAAACCATCCGGGTATGAACCCGTGTTGGTGACTACAAAAAATAAAACGGCAGAGCCCGGGCAAAAGATCAATTATGCAATACATACCGGGTTTGATAAAATCTGGCTTATCCATAACTTAACAAGGACAGGGGAAACACACAGCTCTTCTTACAAGGACCTGACTGCGGCCAATCCTTTTCGCAATGAAATCACAGCCACAGAAAATGACCGTGGTGGCATTAATATGAACTATGCCTTTGTGCAGCACAACAGGGTGTACACAGGAACCGAATCTTTTAATATTCCCTGGAGCAATAAAGACCTGCAGATCGATTATGAAACATTCAGGGACAAAATTTTGCCGGGCAGTGAAGAAAAATGGACCGTAAAGATCAGTGGCAATAAGGGTGAAAAAACAGCGGCCGAAATGCTGGTAAGTATGTACGATGCCTCACTCGATCAATTTAAACCACATAGCTGGAATACCCTAAAATCTTTGTGGCCGGTAAATGCTGGCAGGATCAACTGGATCAACAATAATTTCAGTTTTGTGCAATCGGATGAAAGAAACTTTTTCCCGAATAATTATATAGACCCGACCCCTGTAATATATGATGCATTGATGAACAATGGCTGGAACGAACAGTATTATGAAAGGATGTATAAGAAAGATATGCAGGCTGTATCGGCTGAAGTGAGTATCAGGGGAAACGTAGCTGCGCAGGACGTAGCTATGGCTCCTTCCATTTCCACCCAGGCTAAGATGGGAGGGAATATGAAGAACGAGGAACTAGCTGACTCTACGATCATAACTCCCCAGCCTCCTGCCCTGCCCGGTGAAGGGATCCGGGTGAGGAAAAATTTCAACGAAACCGCGTTCTTCTTTCCTGCATTGAATACGGATGCACAAGGCAATGTAAGTTTCAGCTTTACCATACCGGAAGCCCTCACACAATGGAAGCTGATGACACTGGCGCACGATAAGAATCTCGCCAGTGGGTACACCGAAAAAACGGTGATCACCCAAAAGCCTTTGATGGTGCAGCCGAATGCGCCACGGTTTATAAGAGAAGGTGACCGGATGGAACTGGTGACGAAAGTGGTTAACCTTAGTGACAAAGAAATCACCGGGACAACCCAACTTGAATTAATCAATGCCCAAACCAATACCCCGATCGACGGCTGGTTTAAGAATGTTTTTCCGACGCAATATTTTACAGTAGCGGCGGGGCAATCTGTGGCAGTAAAATTCCCGATTGACATACCCTTTAATTTTAACAGTGCAATGGCCTACAGGATTAAAGCCATAACCAAAGACGGTGCTTTCAGCGATGGAGAAGAGGCTGCCATCCCGGTATTAACCAACCGCATGTTGGTAACAGAAACATTCCCCATTAACCTCCGCAATACAAACAGTAAAACCTTCCGCTTTGATAAACTGCTGGCTGCAGGCAATAGTGAGACGCTGACACATCATGCACTTACCGTGGAGTACACAAGTAATCCTGCATGGTATGCGGTCCAGGCATTGCCTTACCTCATGGACTTTCCATACGAATGTGCAGAGCAGAATTTTAACAGGTATTATGCCAATGTGCTTGCAGGTTTTGTGGCCAACGCTACACCAAAGATCAGGGCCGTTTTTGAAAAATGGAAAACATCGGATACTGCGACATTATTAAGTAATCTTCAAAAAAATGAAGAGTTGAAATCAGCCTTGCTGGAAGAAACCCCTTGGGTACTGGAGGCAAAAAATGAAAATGAGCAAAAGAAAAATATCGCCATCCTGTTTGATATGGTGAGATTGGGCCGGGAGAAAAGCAACTCCCTGAATAAGCTCAGAGAAATGCAAAGCAGCAATGGCGGTTTCACCTGGTTCAAAGGTGGGCCGGATGACCGGTACATCACCCAGTACATCATCACCGGCATTGGCCACCTCCGCAAACTAAAGGCATTAACCGATAATGATTATGCAGCCGTTAAATCTATCGCAGACAAAGCCCTGCCTTACCTGGATGCCAGGCTCAAGGAGGAATATGACTACCTGGTGAAAAATAAAGTTAAGCTCACCAATAATAATCTTTCACATACGGCTATCCAGTATTTATATATGCGCAGCTTTTTCCCGGAAACCGTTATAACTCCCGCAAGCAAAACCGCGGTTAATTACTTCAGGCAACAGGCAACCCAATTCTGGCTCGCACAGAACAAATACATGCAGGGTATGATCGCACTTGTTTTGTTCAGGAGCCAGGATGTAACAACAGCCAAAGGCATTATTGCCTCGCTGAAACAAAATGCTATTTATAACGAGGAAATGGGGATGTATTTTAAAGATTTTACATCCGGTGGTTACTATTGGCACCAGGCGCCAATAGAAAGCCAGGCATTAATGATAGAAGCTTTCAGCGACATAGATGGCGATGTAAAAACAGTTGACGACCTGAAAACATGGCTGCTCAAACAAAAACAAACGCAAAACTGGAGGACAACCAAGGCCACTGCAGAAGCCTGTTATGCACTTTTACTCAACGGCAGCAACTGGCTGGCTGAAGAAAAAACGGTAACAGTAAAACTCGGAAACTTAAGCATATCCGCTCCCACCGCCGGAGAACAGGTAGGGGCCGAAGCTGGGACAGGTTACTTTAAGCAAAGAATCGAAGGGATAAAAGTAAAACCTGAAATGGGCAACATCACTGTCTCCCTTCAACCTTCCCAGGCCTCCCCTTCAGGGGGCGGGGGG
>JAKFCK010000528.1:0-5938 GCA_036676685.1 Chitinophagaceae bacterium
GAACCGCTGGCCTGGTGTATTTTTCCGCTGGCTGATAAATTTGTGCTGGCAGGCGATCATTGGCAACTGCCACCGACTGTGTTGAGCAATGATGCGGCGCGGCTGGGATTAAACCGATCAATTTTAGAGATCGCCATAACCAAAGTGCCATCGGTCTTTCTATTAAATATACAATACCGGATGAAACCAGCTATCGCAGGGTTTAGCAGTGGGTATTTTTACAATAACCTTCTAAAAACCGCCGATCACCTCGTCAACACAGGTACGCACATCAGTTTTGTTGATACCGCAGGGTCAGGTTATGAAGAAAAACGGGGTAACGACGGCAACAGCCTGCAAAATGAAGGCGAATTGCTTGTGGTGCAAAAGCTGCTGGAATCAGAAAATTTACCTGCTGCTGCCACGGCAGTGATTTCCCCCTATTCCGGACAGGTGGCAGCAGCCAGGGAAAAACTTGACAAACAACTTCGTATAAGCACTATCGATAGTTTCCAGGGGCAGGAAAAAGAGGTGATCATTGTATCACTTGTACGAAGCAATGATGAAGGCGAGATAGGGTTTCTAAAAGATTACCGGAGAATGAATGTGGCGCTCACACGGGCGAAAGAACAGTTATTTGTTATTGGAGACAGCGCCACACTTGGAGCAGATCCGTTCTATAATAGTTTCCTGATTTATATCGAAGAACATGGGAGCTACCGATCCGTATGGGAGTTTGATTTAACTTAATTCATTTTTCGAAGTGGCAAAGGCGAGGTTCCGATAATATTCCACTTTTTGTCATCATGCTGCAGCAAATGAAAATCTTTTACTGGCGCGATTGCGCTGTATTTTTTAATGCTATATATTTTCCACGCCTCAACAAACATTGCCGGATCAAGATCCCGGTAGGCGATCGTGATATGGGGTCTGAAGTTTATTTCATGATCCCCGACCAGTAATTGGGGCCAGTTTTTTTTAAATCCATTAATTATAGCCCGCTGCAAAACTTCCAGGGATTCGTTCAGCGCCACGTTCACAAATACCACCGGGCTGCTTTTTTTGGGAAAAACGCCAAAATCCCTGAGTTCAATGGGAAAGGGAGGAACGGGTACTTCCAATGTATTAAACCATTCCAGCAGGGATCCGTGCTCCTCCGGTGGTAACCTGAAGGGAGCTTTTAGTGTTAAATGCGGTATCAGTTTTAACGCTGCCCTACAGGAAAACCGGTCAGCAAAATCCTTCTTGAACCCGGTGATGGTCTCCCCGATACCTGCCGGCAGAATATATGCAATAAAGTAAAGCTGCTCTTTAGGTACCATTTGTGGTGCGCTAATGATTTACCAGGAATTTAAACACCTGCTTCTGTATATTTTTTAAAATTATCCAGTATGGCCTGCCAGCCGGACCGCTGAAGTTCGATGGAATTTTCCCTTTCTGCATCGAAGCGTTCTGTTACTTTCGTCCCGTTGTCAATGGGGCTAAACGCAATTTTTACTTTCCGGCCATCCTCCATGGTATAATGAATAAGCTCGTGCTCTTTCACTTCATCATACACCCCGGCAAAATCGAAACCCATGCTACCATCCCTGGCTTCCATCCGGGAAGTAAAATGCCCACCTGTGCGCAAATCATTTTTGGCCCATGGTGTAAACCAGTCATCCGAAGCGTTATTCCATTTTGTGATATGTTCCGGGCTGGTCCAGTATTCCCATACTTTCTCTATGGGCTGGTTCACCACACTTTCTACAGTGATCACTGTGCTGTTTTGCGTTTCCATTTTTCGTTTTTTTACCTGTGATGTTGTTACGCAAACATCCGGAATAAAAATAAAAATTATCCTGTGAAAAAACGACAATGACAGGGTTCTTTGCGACAAAGTGAAAACACTTGGGTAACTTTGCGACCACAACTGAAAAATATGAAGCTGGAAGATGTTTTAAAACAGAGAGCTGATAACAAATGTGAGCTGTGTAAATCTGCAGGTGACTTAGTGGTATATGAAGTGAAGCCGGACGAAATAGCCAGTGAAGACAACAGCATCGTTGTTTGTAAAACCTGTTTGGCACAGATTGAAAAGAAAGCAGAGTTGGATAAAAAGACGTGGGAGCAAATTCTTCCCGAAACGATGTGGAGCGAAGTGCCTGCTTTACAGGTGGTGTCCTGGCGCATGCTTAATCGTTTAAGGAACGAAAGCTGGGCAGCCGATAATATTGATATGATGTATATGGACGAAGATCGCCTGGCCTGGGCAAAAGCTACCGGCGATCATGAAAATGACAGCAGCGTGGACCTGCATAAAGATGCCAATGGTCACCAGTTGCAGAATGGAGATACCGTGGTGCTCACGAAATCCCTGGATGTAAAAGGATCTACCCTGAATGCAAAGATGGGTACCGTAGTAAAAAATATCCGGCTGGTGCCGGATAATACTGAACAAATTGAAGGAAAGATAGAAGGGCAACTCATCGTGATCCTTACAAAATATGTGAGGAAACAAAATGCCTGATGACAACTGACCTTTTTAAGCCTCAATAAAAAAAGTCTACCCTTCTACCTTAAACCATGCTAGGATTTTAAAGCTTCGTAACTAAATTTTTGCCCGCCAATTGATGCTTCATACATCACCCCTTTTTTCTCCTGCGTGAAGACCATTACGCCATTCTTATAATTCACGTTGGCTGAAGCACCTTTGGTAGCCGCAACTGCCGAGGCCTGTGCAGCAAACTCATAATTTCCTTCTTTAAAACGGTCGAATTCCGCCTGGTTTTCAAAGAATATTACTTCACGGTAGGCCTGGCCACCAAACTGGAACCCAATACTCACCTGTTTCATTTTGGCTTTGCCCACAGCCTGCCCGCCCTGGTAAGCAATGCCGCTACCTGCTGCGCCACCAACACCAATAGCACCTTTACCCACGTTCGGAAATATCACATAGGCATAAGAGTTATCAAAGAGTGTCTGCATGTTAGCGTCAGCGCTGATAAAAGCAGCTTTAGCATTTTGAGCATCTGCCATCAATTTTGCCTGGTCGGAGTCGTCCGACTTCATGTGCTTGTCATGCTTTTCATGCGTTTTATCTTTTTTGATATTTTTGTCAGCCTGTGTTTCCTGGGCAGTTAGTGGATTGGAAAAAACACAGGCCGCGAAAGATATCGACAGCGCAAGAATGATTTTCTTTTTCATAATCAAGATTTTAGGTACATAATTTTAGTCCACATCTTGGACCTGGCATAAATAAGGAAGGCACAAAGATTTTGCCAGAAGGCGATTGCCAGCCGTAAATATCTGCAAAAATGGGTGGAGAGTATTGGGGGCAAACGGCGGTAAAGATGTGGGCGGATCCTACATATTTATTTGGGCCGGTGTTGACCTGGTGTTCCATTTTTCTTTCGTGATCTCATAAACGAAATCCAGCTTTAGAGCCTCCCCGTAATAGGCTGTTTCTTCCTCGCGGATCTTTTCGGCACCAAATCTTTCCAGCGAAACCCGGGACCGTTTATTTTGTGCACCAATATAAAAAAATACATGATCCACGAATTGAAAAATATGATCCAGCATCAGCTTTTTTAACCTGTAATTTGCGCCCGTGCCCCAGTGGCTTCGCACAAAAAATGTATACCCGATAGAAACAGATCTTTGGGCTGGCGAATGATCATAAAAACGGGAGCACCCGATTATTTTTTTGGTGCCGGCATCCAGCACCAAAAGTGCCCCGCCTGATTCCATGGCACCCCGGAAATAGGTTTCAAAAGCTTCCTTTTGCCAGCGGTTTTTATTGGGATGTTGCTCCCAGATAAGCGGATCGGATGCAGCGGCATACAATTCGTTGAAATCACTTTGCTTTAACGGAGTGGCATGTACGTAGTCGTCCGTTAACACAGGCTGAAGATTGATTACGGTATGTTCCATTTTTTCTATGTGGTGAATCCTGGCTAAATAAATTGATCATAAAGGATGCAGGCCTGGCATTATTTACCGGCCTTATCAGTTAATTCGATCCAGACCGGGGCATGATCACTTGTTTTTTCCCAGCCGCGTACATGCCTGTCTACCGCCGCCGCCGTAAGGAGGGGCACTATTTTTTTACTCAGCAGGAAATGATCTATGCGAAGGCCCGCATTGCGGCCATACGCGTTCCTGAAATAATCCCAGAATGTGTAGATCACTTCATCCGGGTAAAGTTTGCGGATGGCGTCTGTCCAGCCCTGCTCTACAAGCTTCCTGAATGCCTCCCTGGTTTCCGGCCGGAACAACGCATCATCTACCCATCGCTCCGGTTTGTACACATCCAGTTCCGTTGGCATCACATTAAAATCGCCGGTCAATATCACCGGTTTGCCCGAAGCAAAAAGTTCCGCTGCGTGGATCCTGAGCCTTTCGAACCAACCGAGTTTATAATCAAATTTCGGCCCGGGGGCAGGATTCCCGTTTGGCAGGTACAGGCACCCTATAATGAGCCCGTTGATCGTCGCTTCTATATACCGGCTGTGGCTATCCTCAGGGTCGCCGGGCAGTACACGCCTAATCTCTTTGGTCTCGCCAATACGCGATAAAATCGCCACATCATTCCAGCTTTTTTGCCCATGCCAGATGGCGCTATAACCAGCGGCTTTAATTGCTTCTTCGGGAAACTTTTCCTGTGGTGCTTTTAGCTCCTGAAGGCAGGCGATATCCGGTTTCGATTCGTTTAGCCAACGAAGCAAAACAGGCAGGCGGCCATTTACACCGTTCACATTATAGGTGGCAATTTTCATGGTGGTAATTATTTTAGCGGTTATCCTCAAAACACGGGCCTTTAATGAACCGCGTCCTACTGATTAAAAACTACCCGGGCGTCCTCCAGGTGATGGTGCCTTCCTTACTTTGTTTCACCCGGTATTTTACGATCTTTCGCACCAGCGGCAAAGGCACCGGCTGATCCAGCGGAAACTGTATCGAACCCTTGCCTGTTGTATATTTTGTGAGGCTTTTCTCAAAATATTTCATTGCATCCGGCATGGGGTAGAAACCAATATGGTTTTTAAACACGGCCCAGGTGACCAATATTTTCTGGTAGGAATATGCAGGCATACTCCACTTAAGGCTTTCTTCAGCCCCCGGGGCCGTCTCCCGGATACATTCATGCAACTGAATGAGTTTTTCCACCGTCACATCCGGGGCCGCGCTTATATATTCCTCTATCGTTTTTGGTTTTACCTTTTGCATATGGAACAAGATAAACAAAGATTTTTTTTTAAAAAGAAGCCACGATGTTTAAATTTTTGTCAAGCCCAGGTTTGCTGCCGCTTCTTAAAAGATAGCCGCAGCTTCGCATATTTATCTGCGGCAAAAATAAGTACCTGGTGGGATAGCCTTTTACATGGTCAAAAGCTGTAAATCCGCGTCCCGCGATTTTCGCCTGCCCTCAAAAAATGGTTGATAAATAAAACCTTTTATTTCTATCCTGAATGAAACAAAATTACTAGTTTTGCTAAAAATATTAGCAATTATGATCAAAAAAGAGATACAGGAGACATCGGCCCTGGCCTATAAAAATCATATTGCATCAGGGTTCCCCTCGCCGGCGATGGATTACCTGCAGCCGCGCATAGATCTTAACAAGGAATTCATCAGGCATCCCCTATCTACTTTTATCGTAGAATGTGAAGGCACTTCAATGATCAACGCCTTTATACCCCCCAAAGCAAGGCTATTGGTTGACCGTTCAATAACACCGTCCAATGGGGATATTGTGCTCGCCGTATTAAACGGCGAATTTATCATCCGGCGGCTGATAAAAAATCCTTATAAATGTTATTTAAAACCGGAAAACAATAAGTACCGGGAGATCGAGATCACGGCCGGGGTGGAGATGACGATCTGGGGAGTGGTTACGTATATCATCACCGATACAAAGCTGGTATAACATGTATGCACTGGTAGACTGTAATAATTTTTATGCATCCTGCGAGCGCCT
>JAKFCK010000529.1:0-4275 GCA_036676685.1 Chitinophagaceae bacterium
TCCTTTATCCAACTGGCTGCTTTAGCGCCTTTGAGGTAATGGTCAAAAAACTGGCTCAGCCGCACAGAGAGATCCTTCCTGTTCTTTCGTTCTACCAGGTTGTGGTCTTCCCCATTGTACTGTAACATCCACACTTTTTTGCCTAATCTTTTGAGTGCGGTAAAAAACTCTATGCCCTGGTACCAGGGCACGGCACCGTCTGCGTCGTTATGCATGAGCAGCACCGGCGTTTGAATTTTATCTGCCGCAAATAACGGGGAGTTTTTGATGTAGAGGTCCGGGCGCTGCCAGAGCGTGGCCCCGATCCTGCTTTGTGTTTTCTCATACTGGAACTGCCGGTTGATACCCGCCCCCCAGCGGATTCCACCGTACGCACTTGTCATATTGCTCACCGGTGCACCTGCTCCTGCCGCACGAAACATATTCGTCCTGGTGACGAGGTATGCTACCTGGTAACCTCCCCAGCTTTGCCCTTGTATACCCATTCGTGTACTGTCTACATATGGCAGGCGTGATAAGTGTTTCGCCGCACTTACCACGCTGTTGTAGGCGCTGGGGCCGGGTTCACCGGTTTTATAATAAATATTCGGATCAAAAACCAGGTACCCATTGCTCACAAAATAAGGGATGTTAATGGTTGACGCACTTGGCGCCGGCGCCCGGTAATTAAACAACCCGTCTGAATTGCGCTCATAAAAATAAAACACTACGGGGTACTTTTTTTTGGGGTCAAAATTTTCGGGTTTAAATAAAATACCTTCACTCATTTTACCATCAAACATTTTCCATTTCACCAGTTCGGTGGTAAACCAATTGTACTCCTTTTGCTGTTCGGAAATATTGGTCACCGGTGAAATGTTGGCCAATCCATCTCCAAAATATAACTCAGACGATGAAGGAGTAGATCTTTGTAATAAATACCGGCTGGCATTTTTCGCTTTCAGCAAAGGCCCGTTTGCATAACTACCCATACCTGATAACACGGGGTCGCTGACCATAGAAATATTTTTTAAAAAATACCCGGCTTTTTTACTTTGCTTGTCCTGTGCCTGCAAGAGAATTTCCTCACCGGGCTCCAGGAACCGTTTTTCCGGGTCCAGCCGCACATAATTAAATTCAGTTTTGTTTTTCCGGCCGTACCCGTTGGTGATATTTTTCGGCTGTTCGATACCGTTAGGATCTACCTGCCAGATATCATATTCGTCCTTTACCATAAAATAGGCATCCGCGCTTACCCACCCGATATTACCCGCTGCTGATGGGAAGTCAGGTACGTCATTTTCTGTATCGTATAGCGGAACCTTAATGGCGCCCGTAATATTTTTAATTTCACCGGTGGCCACATTGTAGGTAAAATAGTGTTTCAGCGCAGGGTTGTACCAATACACATAATTGCCTTTTGGGGAAGCCAGGTAATTGCCAAAACTGTTGTTTTTTACCTGGGAGCGTTTTCCGGTAACTGTGCTGATAATATAAGCTGTTGATTTCACACGTCCCTCCCATTGCAGTGCGCTACGGTTGCCTTTGGTACTCTGGGCAAGCACCCAGTCTGCGTTGCCTTCATCCACGAGGGAAATATTTTCTGCATCTTCGGTTCCCAACTGCAGCATTTCCCCTGCACCCGGGATGATCATCGCGGTATAACTTCTTTTTTGTTCCTGGGGCAACTGCTTTAATTGTTGCGGCTGCAGGTAATCGTCGTTGTAATGCCAGATGTCCAGCTGGGCAAGTTCAAAATCTACCAGCAGCGTATCTTTCGGCGGCTGGATGGGGGCCACTCCGAAGAATAATTTCCGGCCGTTTTTGCTAAACTGCAGGCTGCCGTTTTCGCTAACGGAATGGCCTATACGCATACCGACCGTGTTTTTATCTGCGATGGCTATCGCGGTGTCTGCCCCGGCTTTATAATACCATAGTTTATAAAATTTTTGTAAGGCTTTGCTGCTACTGTCCCTTTCCGCCACAAAAGCCAGTTGCTGGCCCGGCTCGTCAAACACAAATCCTTTGGCATCATTAGCTCCCCGCATGATGGTATCGGTCCTGTTGCCGGCCAGCTGGTGCAGGAGTATCAGGGCTTTACTGTTAGAATCTTTGCTGTTCCTGCTTGTTTTCATCAGAAGCCGGGTGCCGTTTTCATCAAAGAGATATTCCATCACCCCTTTAAATGTCCTGGAAGTACCCTTCTCCATGTTCCTGAGGTGCAAGTCGGTCCCCTCACTGGCTGCTGCACCCGGTGCTTCATCCCCTTCAGCATCTGCCAGCAATTCTCCTATACCCAATTCATCAGCTTTTTTATAGATCTCTTTTACCGCTTTTTTCGCAGCGCCAATCACTTCTTCTTTTTCAATCCTGCCCTTCACGGAGTCCAGGGATTTACGGATCAGGGAGTCGGCAAGTTTGGTGAGCATATCCACCTTTAATTTCACACTATCGGGAACGGCTGTTTTCTTTTTTGCGGATGTATCCGGCAAGGGTTTATCCAGGTGGTAGGCCATCCACCCGCCAGCTTTCTGAGGCGTTTTAAAAGATTTTACCCTGCTTATTTTCACCACGCTGTCTGCGCCCAACATAACGATAGCCATTGAATCTTTTGGCATATCATCAGGTTTCTTTTTCTTTATACGGGCCTGGCGGGTATCCTGGTATGGGGGCTTTATTTTTAATATGGCATAACGACTGTCTTCCGTTATCACCGCACCGTACCCCCTTGGGATGGTTTTTTGATAACCTGACTTTACGTTTTGCAACACCAGTTCCCCATCCCCTTCCTGGGGATTGATCGCATAGACGATATAATTGCCATCATTGCTGATAAGCCTTTCCCCCACCGACTTCCAGCCATCATAAACGGCATGCGTGAGGGGTTTTTTGGTTTGTGCAAAGGAAAGCGCGGGCACTAAAAGAAGAGCAAACAGGAGAGATTTCATTGATAAATTTTTGGTGCTATGAAGTTAAGAAAGAAGCGTTACCTGCACAAAGAAATACAGGGCCCCCAACCAAGGACCGGGGACATGGGTTTTTGGAGCCCCGAAAAACTTCCATGCGGGCAAAATAAGAAGAACATTATTCTTCAATAAACCCCCAGCTGTTTTTAAGTATTGAAAATTCAGGCTCAGCCAGTTGCCGCTGATCATAATGACCCGCATTTTTTTTCTGGCGAAAAGCCTCATAGATCGTGACCGCGCAGGCAACAGATATGTTCAGGGATTTGATAATGCCCACCTGCGGGATAATAAAATTGCCGTCGGATAGCGCGATGGTTTCTTCGGAAAGGCCGCCATGTTCGTTGCCGAATACCAGGGCCACCCGTTGGGTGAGGTTAAGATCGTAAAGATCTGCCGCGTCTTTTGCCAGGTGGGTCGTGTAAATTTTGTCGAAGTGTTTTCTCACTTCGGTAAAACATTCCTCCACATTCGTAAATTGGTGAATCGTCAGCCACTTTGCTGCGCTGGATGAACTTTTGGCCCCCCATTTTTTGTGTTTGGCAATGCGCGTATTCAATATATAAATGTCCTGGATGCCCACAGAGTCGCAGGTACGCATAACCGCAGATATATTATGGGGGTCCTCCACGTTTTCCAACACTACGGTAAGCGCCGGCTGGCGTTTATCCAATACATCAGTCAGTCGTTTACTTCTTTCAGGCGTCATGTTGCGAAAATGGGTATAAACTCTCTCCCGTCAAAATATTTTTGCATCATTTCGTATATGCCCGCCCGATAAAGATGCGGGCAGGGCTATGAAATCCGGGGAATTATTACTTATCTTGTATGAGATCCTATTTTTCTTGCGGTAATATTAATTGCCCCGCAAGCCACCCGGGTTTCATCAAAAATAAATCTGGTACAATTTTTATGTATTAGTAATAACTTAAAACAACATATATATGACACCGTTAATTACAGTAATCATCACGTTGGTGGTAGTAGGCCTGATTCTTTGGCTCATCAATCGCTACATTCCAATGGCATCTTCCATCAAATCCATTTTAAACATCGTTGTGGTAATCGTAGTGATCATCTGGCTGTTGAGAGTGTTTGGCATCTGGGGTGGAAATGTGAATGTATAATTCCCTGAATAACTTATTTGCAAAAAGCCGGCTATTGCCGGCTTTTTTGTGGAGGTATATACCCTGAAAACTTTTTATCCTTTATGGTGGCGATCTTTCAGGACTTGTTCCACTGCGGCCAAATTAAATCCTTTTGCCTGCAATAAAATCATGTAATGAAACAGGAGGTCGGCCGCCTCTCCTATAAATAATTCATCATTATCATC
>JAKFCK010000530.1:0-5364 GCA_036676685.1 Chitinophagaceae bacterium
TCGCTTCCGTGCAAACCATCGCCAATGAACTCGGCTGGTACTTCAGTCCCACCATAAATTCAGTGGAATATAACTTTACCTGGCCTTCTCCGACTCCAGCCAGGGGAACAGATAATGCAGGGGCTGCATTTAATGAAAGTGTTTTTGAAATATTTTTTTCGATACCAGCAGACAGTCGCAATACAGCCATGATGTGTTGATTTCCCGTGTAGCCTGCTTTCACATAATGCTGGTAACCGTAACGGTTATATAGATATTCGTAATCCTCTTTGCTCATGATATAAGAGGAAAGTCCGGCTGTGGTGAAAATATTTGTGCTTTTTTCCGGGTGCAGATCGTAGCGAATATCCAGGGGAATCTCCAACACCAGGCAGTTGGCCTCTACTTCCACAATATCTACAGTGCTCCAGTAACTTCCTGCCTTTGCCTTATAATCTTTTGGACCTGCAATATATTTTTTGCTTCCAGCGAAAAAACCGGTTTGCAAACTTAGGTTCTTGTTCAGTTGGTATCCAATGGTCACACCACCCTTCGCACTTATTTTATCAACAGAAAATACCCGTGGGCTGCTACCTTCTGCTCCGCCGGCAACCAACACATACCACCGGGAATTATTATCATGCTTCCTTATTTTCTTATTGTTGTTTTTTTCAACTGAAGGCAGGGTATCATTCCCTTGTGGAACCAGCTTTGCTACCTCAGGCTTTTGGGCATCCGCCGGGAGTGCTCTTTCAACCGGAATGTTGGTTTCTGCCCGTGGAGTAACAGGAGGAGTATTGCCAATGACGTTAGTTTGTTGTTTGCCGAGAGATGCAACAGCCATATTTCCCCCTGCTTTAACCTGTATCCTTGCTTGGGATTTACCTGCTATTAAATTTGTCCTTTTAGCTGTCGAAAGCGTGTTTCTGTCCGGCTCACGAACAAAAATTAACCCTCGGTTCCGGATTGTTGCGGGAGCTGTATTGTTATTTTTTTGATTTGTAACAGGCCCCTGAACATTGGATCCCGAACCTGCGATATTCACCGGTGATTGAGATCGACGATCTTTAACTGCGGCAACATTGTTGGGTGCGGGGGTCGATCCCAGGGTAATATTTTTGGATCCTGGTGTTGTGATCGATTCCGTTGGAAGAACAGCTTTATTGAAAATGAAATATCCTCCAATACCCGCCCCGATAAAAACCGGTAAAAGCCACCATAACCAGAAAAATGGTCTTCTCCGATCTTTTTCGTCATCAAGCAACACTTCCATTTTTTGCCATGCCGATTCCTCAAAGGGCTGTTCAAAGTCCTCGGAAGCTGCCTTCATCATCTGCTCAATATCCTTAAATGGCCTTGTGCTCATAATAATTAAAATCAGTTTCTTTTAGCATTTTTTGAATGTTCATCCTGGCCTTCGCAAGGTTTGATTTGGAAGCGCCGACAGATATTTTCAGCTGCGCTGCTATCTCCTCGTGCTTAAAACCATCCAATACATGCAGGTTAAAAACGGTGCGGTACACAGGTGATAATTGCTGAACAATCGCCAATATTTCTTTGAAAGTCATACGGTCTACAGACGTTTCCACTACATCGGCTGTATCGAAATGGTGGTCGGAGATCTCTGCGATAAGAAAACGCTGGTGATTTTTTCTCAGCTGATCGATGGCGGTGTTGATCATAATACGCTTCATCCAACCTTTCAGGGAGGCTTCCACGTTTGAATGCTGGGGGTTAAATGTGTCCAGGGCTTTGAAAACTTTAAGAAAGCCGTCATTTGTGGCTTCCAATGCATCATCTGGACTGTTACAATAGCGAAGGCAAATGCCCATAGCGTAACCATAAAACATTTCATAAAATGCTTTCTGACTACCCCTGTTTGCCTTCAGGCAACCCTGGATGATATGTAATAAATCCGGCTGTCCTGCCAAAGTAAATAATTTAATATCCGGATCGGAATGTTGATTTGTTTATGTTCTATACGCAACGTCCTTTTCAAAGGTTGCCTCCCCATAAAAATCACTCTCTTAAAGTTAAAAAAATAAACCCCAAACTTTTAGGGTTTGGGGTTATGTTTTACGCATTCAAAATTATCTTTTCATGAGACCGGCCATCCTTCCCATCGGCATTTTGTTCATCATCTTCATCATATCTTTCATTTGGTCAAACTGTTTCAGGAAGGCGTTTAACTCTGCGAGTTCCTTGCCGCTGCCTTTAGCGATCCGGGCCTTCCGGCTGGGATTTATAAGGTCCGGGTTACGCCTTTCCTCCAGTGTCATGGAATTGATCATCGCTTCAATTCCCTTAAAAGCATCATCATTGATATCCAGGTCTTTCACCTGTTTTCCTACGCCGGGGATCATACCCATGAGGTCTTTGAGGTTACCCATTTTTTTGATCTGTTGCAGCTGGGTTTTGAAGTCTTCAAAATCAAACTGGTTTTTCCTGATCTTTTTTTCCAGCCTGGCAGCGGCCGCCTCATCAAATTGCTCCTGGGCTTTTTCCACGAGGCTTACAATGTCTCCCATGCCGAGAATACGCTGGGCCATCCTTTCGGGATAGAAAACATCCAGTGTATCCATTTTTTCACCACTGCTGGTAAACTTGATGGGCTTGTTTACCGTGTATTTAATGGAAAGGGCAGCACCACCACGGGTATCACCATCCAATTTTGTGAGCACAACGCCACTAAAATCCAGTCGCTCGTTAAAAACCGCAGCGGTGTTCACTGCATCCTGGCCCGTCATACTATCCACCACAAACAATATCTCCTGGGGATTAACAGCTTCTTTAATGTTGGCTACCTCCGTCATCATAACCTCATCTACGGCCAACCGGCCGGCAGTATCGATTATGATGACATTTTTATTTTTTGACCGCGCTTCTTTAATAGCATTCCGGGCAATGGAAACTACATCCTTGTTTTCTCTTTCACTATAAACATCAATTCCTATCTGGCCGCCCAACACTTCCAGTTGGTCGATGGCGGCGGGCCTGTAAACATCCGCTGCAACTAACAAAGGAGACTTGCCTTTTTTTGTTTTAAGGTAGTTTGCGAGTTTTCCACTGAAAGTTGTTTTACCACTACCCTGCAGCCCGGCGATCAAAATGATAGCAGGATTACCTGTCGTATTAAACTCGCTCTCTGTTCCACCCATCAGTTCGGTGAGTTCATCCTGAACAATCTTTACCATCTGCTGGCCAGGGTTTACAGCCAACAAAACCTTTGACCCCATAGCGGTTTCCTTCACCTTGTCGGTGAATTCCTTTGCTATTTTGTAGTTCACATCCGCATCCACAAGTGCACGACGGATATCCTTTACAGTATTAGCAATATTGAGTTCGGTGATACGGCCTTCACCTTTTATATTCTTAAACGCCGATTCTAATTTCTCACTGAGTGAATTAAACATTTTCTAATTATTTATAGCTGTAATTTTCATTTTATCAGATACTAAATGCGGTGTCGATAACTGCCGCCTGTTCTTTGGCATGCACTTTCGCATAGCCGGTAGCGGTAGCCGCGCTGGCATTCCTGCTAATCACGTGAAGGTTGATATTTTTCACATTCATTCTGAGGTACGATGCGGCGCCCATATTCAAAGGTTCTTCCTGCACCCAATGCCAGATCGCTTTGCTGTATTTTTTGTAGAGCTGATCCAGTTGTGCCTGCGGCAATGGGTATAATTGTTCAAGCCGCACAATGGCAGTATCCGTTCTCTTATCCTTTTGCATGCGTTCTTCCAGGTCGAAATATACTTTACCTGAACACAACAAAACTTTTTTGATAGCCGCAGCATCTGTCACATTAACATCATCAATTACTTCTTTGAACCCCCCGGAAGTAAATTCTGACAAGGTACTGCTGCTGCCGGGATGGCGCAGGTTAGCTTTTGGTGTAAATACGACCAGCGGTTTCCTGAATGCCCAGGCCTGCTGCCTGCGCAACACGTGGAAGAAATTAGCCGCCGTGGTGATATTGGTCATCACCATATTCTGTTCTGCACATTGCTGCAGAAAACGTTCCATCCTGGCACTACTGTGTTCCGGGCCCTGCCCTTCATAACCATGAGGTAACAGCATAACAAGCCCATTCATTCTTTGCCATTTTGTTTCTGCAGAACAGATATATTGGTCAACGATGATCTGTGCCCCGTTGATAAAATCTCCAAATTGGGCTTCCCATAGTACGAGTGCATTGGGGTTGGCCATTGAATAACCGTACTCAAAACCAAGCACGGCATATTCGCTCAATAAGGAATTATAGATCCTGAAAGGATGACTTTCGGAAAATCCATCCAAGCGGTTGTATTCTTTGTTAGTTGTTTCATCATATAACACGGCGTGACGGCTGCTGAAAGTTCCCCGCTTCACATCCTGCCCGCTCATACGCACATCTTTTCCTTCTTTCAGGAGGCTTGCGTAAGCGATCAACTCCGCTGTTGCCCAGTCGATCTTATTGTCGTCTGCAAATAATTTGGCTTTGTCCTGCAGCAATTTGTCCACCTTGCGAAGCGGCTTAAATTCTGACGGAAGTTTCATCAGGCCTTCGAAAAGGTTTTTTATTTCAGCCTCCGGCAAAGCTGTTACGGGGGAAGTGGAAAAATCATCTGCTGTAGCCCTTCTCATGCTCTTCCACCATAACTCCGGCTTTTGAAAAGTGTAAGGCAGGGGGTTCTGTTTTACTTCGTCCAGCCGTTCCTGTAAGTCTGACAGGAAACGTTGCTCCATCTCTTTCGCCAGGGCCTTTGCGTCCGGTTCCCCATTTTCCATCAGGTACTGTGTGTACACTTCCCGTGGATTATGGTGTTTATCGATAAGGCTGTATAACTGCGGCTGGGTAAATTTGGGTTCGTCACCTTCATTATGTCCATGACGCCGGTAACACACCATATCAATAAATATATCACTGTTGAATTCCTGGCGGTACAGCGTAGCGATCTGTGCCACTTTCACCACCGCTTCGGCATCATCACCATTTACATGCAGCACAGGTGCCTGCACCATGGCGGCTAGGCTCGTGCAATAATCTGCACTTCGGGCATCATCAAAATCTGTGGTAAACCCAATCTGGTTATTGATCACAAAGTGAATGGTGCCGCCGGTATAATAGCCTTTCAACTTGCTCATTTGAAGCACTTCATAAACTACCCCCTGCCCGGCAATAGAGGCATCGCCATGGATCAGGATCGGCAGGATCTTGTCGTAATTGCTGTCATATAATACATCCGCTTTGCTCCTCGCGAATCCAATGACCACGGGACCTACTGTTTCCAGGTGAGAAGGATTCGGGCAAAGTTTCAGGTTTATTTTTTTACCGGCCGTTGTTTCTACTTCGCTGCTAAAGCCAAGATGGTATTTTACATCCCCGCTACCCATCGTAGT
>JAKFCK010000531.1:0-5363 GCA_036676685.1 Chitinophagaceae bacterium
GGCACATTCCTAAATGGAAATTGGGTTTGCGTAGGCACCCAGTTTATCGCCGTAACGGTGGAGCGATATTCGCCGGGGTTGATACCATTGGGGGGATTGACGGAATTAATAATAAGTTGCGTAAATCCATCATTGGCACGATTAGCAATAAGTGCATTGGCAGACCGCCTGCCCAGGTCTTTACCCAATTCTTTACTTTCTCCATCCGGAATGGTCGCCAGGCTTTCATTATACCATAGATCAAGCGGCGGATTTCCTACCAGTGTAGTTTGCTTCATCACCCAGTAAGCGGCACTGGCAACTGCCGCATCCGGGTCGGCATGCTGCTCTCTTTCATGAAATGCGTAACGTTCATATTTGGGTTTAATATTGTTAAGCGCATCGTGCACCGCCACCTGGATCCTTGCAAAAACACGGGTACGGGCCGGTTGGCTAAAGCCCGGGTTAAGTACCATTGCAGCTTTTTCGTTCCAATACAATACCATGTCGTTGGTGGCAAAACCCGGATCGTTGGGTTTTTTGAACGATACTGTTGCTGGCTCCAATGTATTTTCAGTAGCCGGGGTTAAATCCTTTTTACAGGAGATAAAAATTGCCATAAAAGAAGTACATGTGGCCATCCATACGAAATACTTTTTCATACTGTTAGTTTTATGATGAAACAATGAATAATCCCTAAAAATACCTGTTGAATATTCCTTGTTTTTGAAAATGCGTCCGGCAACATTTTTTACAAGCCATAAATCGTATGACCTGTTTTTGATAAAAGTGGCTATCCTAAAGATTTTCATCCCGGATAAAAAAATTTCATGCCGCTATTTCAGATGAATATCGCTCTCAGGCTGTTTCTCTTTTGATTAAGATGCAGAATGGTTATTTTTAATAGTATAATTTGACTTTATGCTCAGCGGTGCATTCATATTATCTGAAAAAAGAAGTGATCGCATCAAACGGCATTTACTGTTCTGGTTTGGGTTGGCTGTATATTTTGCCCTCCTGCAGGCAGCCAGTCCATTTCTAAAACCAGCATCTTCCTACGCCAACAACCTTCCCTCGGCCCTTGCCAGGAGTTTCCTGCAGCTTATACCCCAGGCTTTTACTGCTTATACCATACTTTACCTGGTTGTACCCCTCTATATCAGGACAAAGCAATTATTGCTGGCTTTCACAGGACTCCTCCTGGTGTGGATTGCAAGCGCCTATATTAACATACAGATGGCAAAAACCATAAATCCGTTTGTCTTAAGCCATGTGTTACCTGCGCACCTCTACCGGTACATGGATACTCCTCCTAAGACCAACTTTTTTGCAGATCTATTGGCTGTTACAAAAGGGGTTTTAACCGGTGCCGGCTTTTTAGTTATGCTAAAATATGTGAAGCAATGGTACATGAAGGAACAGCGTAACTTACAACTGCAAAAAGAAAATACGGAATCAAAATTGCAATTGCTCACCGCCAGGATCCATCCGCAGTTTTTGTTCAATACGCTCAACAATATTTATTCAAAAACTGAAACTGAATCGCCTAAAAGCTCTAAAATGATCATGGAGCTTTCCGCTATGCTTCAATATATTCTTGCAGAGGGCAGTAAACCATTGGTACCACTGCAAAAAGAATTAACAATGCTACAGGATTATATTAACCTGGAAAAAATAAGGTATGGCAACAAGCTCGCGCTCCATATATCTATGCCAGGCGAGAGCCCGGATTTGGGGCAGGAACGGGCCAGCCTGCAAATTGCCCCATTGATACTGCTCCCTTTTGTAGAAAATTGTTTTAAACATGGGGCAAGTAAATTTCTTAACTCCCCGTGGATCAACCTTAAAATAGAACTGGATAAAAAGGTCCTCACAATGAAACTGATGAACGGTAAAGATCCCGGGGACCGGGAGATAACCCCTAAATCAGGTACCGGCCTGGCGAATGTAAAAAAAAGGCTGGCGCTGCTCTATCCGTACCAGCATGAATTACAGGTAACCGATGAGCCAAACGTTTTTATTATACAGCTTCGGCTTACCTTAAGGGAGGGTAAGGTAATACCCGGCTCAAATAATAATGCTACAACAACACCCGTAAATTTGGTTCACGGTTATGCATCAAACCTGGGGTAAAGGGAAGTAAAAAGGTTTAGGGTTGAGCAGGTGAACAACAATAAAAAGTATTTTCTATACAGCTCCCAACATGCGCAGTCAAAACTTTATATTTTCCGAAAAAAGAAGGGACCGTATTTTACGGCATATTCTCTTTTGGGTAGTATGGGGTGGCTATTTTATGTTAATGCATATGGCAACCCCGATGATGGGGCCGGAAGTTTCTAATTTCAGGAATGTGCCCTTTACGGCCACGGAGAGTTTTTTGTTCCTATTACTGCAGTTGCCCATCACGTATCTGACGCTGTACTTTCTTTTACCAATGTATTTCCGGGAAAAGAAATTAGTTAAGGCCATTGCCTGGTTTGTCGCCTGTTGGGTTATCTATTATTTCATTTACCAGTTTATCTTAATAAATGCCATTCCAAAGATCCTGGAATCGGTTTTGCCTGGCAAATACCTGAGACACTCCCAGCGGCCGCCAGAAGCAAGGTTTTATATCGGGTTGTTGGCGGTTTTTGTTGGCGGTTTTTCCTCTACTGCTTTTGCAGCCGGGTTTAAATATCTAAAGCAATGGTACCTGAAGGAACAACGAAATACCCAACTGCAGAAAGAAAACACCGAAGCCCAGTTACAGCTCCTGACCGCTCAGGTTCATCCGCATTTTTTATTCAATACACTCAATAACATCTATTCTCAGGCACAGGAAGAATCGGCCAGGGGCTCAAAAATGATCATGGGATTGTCTGATCTGTTGCGGTATATTTTATTGGAGGGGAAAAAACCCCTGGTACCCCTTGATAAGGAATTGCAGATGATAAAGGAATACATGCACCTGGAAAAAAACCGGTATGGAGACAAGCTTGACCTGCATTATCTGATTGCCGATGCAACCAACGATTTGTATATTGCTCCATTATTACTTTTGCCATTTATAGAAAATTGTTTCCGGTATAGCGTCAACGAGATGCCGGAAGAGCCATGGATCAATCTCACTATTGAACTAAAAAACACCAGCTTGTCAATGAAACTGTTGAACGGGACCACTGCCAATGGATTTGGACAGCATTCCGGGACAGGGATAACCGATGTGAAACAGCGGTTGGAATTATTATACAAAGACCGGTACGATCTACAGACCAGGGATGATGATGAAGTATTTATAGTGGATCTCAAAGTTGAATTGGTAAAGCTGGAAGCAACAAACGATACCTTAAACCAAACTACAACCGGACTATTGTATGCCTAGCCAAACACCTATACCTGTAAAATGCCTGATCGTGGATGATGAGCCCATGGCGAGGGATGTGATCCGGCGTTATATTGAGCAACTTCCTTCGTTAAGCATAGCCGGTGAATTTGGCAATGCAATTGATGCCACGCTCTTTCTCCAGCAGCACCAGGTGGATATGATATTTTTAGATATCCAGATGCCCCATTTATCCGGGACTGATTTTGTAAGAAGCCTGCGCAATGTTCCCAAAATAATTTTTACTACGGCCCATAAAGAATATGCCCACGAAGGATTTGACCTGGATGTCATTGATTATATATTAAAGCCTGTGCGTTTTGATCGTTTTTTGCGGGCCGTTAATAAAGCTTTTCCTCAACAACAGCACGAAACGGAGGCGGGTACCGCCGTTGCGGGCTATGAAAATAAATTTGCTTCTCCATTTATTTATTTAAGGGTGGACCGTAAGATGACTAAAATTTTGCTGGACGATGTACTCTACCTGGAAAGCGATAAAGATTACGTGAAGGTTTTTACAACAAATGCTACCATCATTTCGAGGCAAACGATCAGTTCGGTAGAAGCCATGCTGCCGGAGAATAAATTTTTTCGAATTCACAGGTCTTATATCGTTTCATTGGATAAGGTTCATTCCTTTACAAATGAAATAGTTGAAATTGGTAACAAAGAACTTCCCATTGGGAAATTGTACCGGAATGGTTTTTTGAAACTGCATGGCGGCTAAAGCAAAATCAATTATTTTCACAAAAGACCTGTAAGGTTTTCGAAACCTTACAGGTCTTTGTGCTTCCCGGCGGCGATTAATCTTTGCGGGCCAACAGAAAAAATCGCTAATTAATTTTCCCGGAACTGGTGGGTAAATACATAATTGGCTATCTGCCTTCCCATTTCTTCGCCATCGATCGCTGCTTTTCTAAAATCCCAGCCACTCCAGACCTTTGAAAGGCTGTTATCTCTTGCTGCTTGCGCAATACTGCTATAGTGGAGAGTAGTGCCAGGTAAAGAAAAGCTGTTCAATTCAATGGAAATATCATCCGACCCAAAAAATGATTGCAGGATGCCGGATGCTACGCCACCGTACATTCCAAAACTAGAGGGGTATTGTGGTACAGGTGGAGTATAAAACGCACCAGGCGCCTCCGCAAGGAAAGGTAACCAGTTGGCATCCGGGCTGGTACTGGCATTTCCATCAGTGCCTGCGAGCCGTACTGCTGTTTCCGGGCGCCAGGAATAAAAATAATAATTCGAATTCATGACAGTATTAATGCCATCTGCCATTGCAGTATGCATTAAGGCGAACAGGCGTGCAGTCTTCCAGGCATCCATTTTTTTACCTGCAATGATCTGCCTGGCAAAATCGTTCCAGATAATAGATGGCCGGTTTTCTGCCCAGAACCTGGCGAGTGTTTCTTCATTTGCTGTTCTTACGCCACCCTGGTTGGCACCTTTCTGTTTCACTTCCTCGTAATCGGCAGTGTAGGCAGCCGAGTTCACTGCATATGGGCCGGATGGGCGGAACCGGGAATTGCTCTCCACAACAAATGGCCTTACTACAGTACCCCAGTTCGGAATATTTTTTACTGTAAAAGGAACAAGGGTCGGTACAGCATTTACGGTTACAAAACGAAGGGTGGACCGGTATTCGCCGGGCTCATCGCCATCGGGCGGGTTAGGCGATGTGGCCAGTACCTGTGTGAAACCGTCATTTGCCCTGTTGGCAAGTACGGCATTAGCGGATTTGATACCCAATGCTATTCCCAAAGTTTTACTTTCTCCATCGGGGATGGCTGCTAAGCAGCTGTCCCGCCAGTAGTCAACCTGGGCATTGCCCCGTCCAAGTCCCGTAATTGCTCTATGGGCGGCACTGGCCACTGCAGCATCGCGGTCGGCAAACTGTTCTCTTTCATTCAGGGCAAAACGTTCATACTTTGGCTTAATATTATTTAATGCATCATGTACAGCTATTTGTGAAATGGCAAAACGACGTGCCCGCGTTGGTTGTATCACAGCTGCTCCAAAA
>JAKFCK010000532.1:0-7038 GCA_036676685.1 Chitinophagaceae bacterium
ACCCAAAGGGGAGAATATGCCTTCGGTAATATACTGCTTTTTTTTACTTCCCCGCTGGGTTTGCTTAGCAGGAGATTTACCATAGCTGCGCAAAAAACGGTAAGTGTTTATCCTTCCTTCATGCAGATGAGGAAATTCCAGTTGGTATCCCGCACTACACTCACTGGTGAACATGGCAACCAACGCATGCGCAAGATCGGCCAGAGCATGGAGTTTGAGCAGATCAAGGATTATGTGACCGGTGATGATATCCGTTCTATTAACTGGAAGGCAACAGCAAGGCGTGGTGGTTTATTGATGGTGAATAATTTCGTCGATGAAAAGTCGCAGCAGGTTTATTGTATTATCGACAAAGGCAGGCTGATGAAGATGCCATTTAATGGTTTAAGCCTGCTGGACTATGCCATCAATGCGACCCTGGCCCTGAGTAATGTTTGCCTCCAAAAACAAGACAGGGTAGGTTTGCTGAGTTTTTCAAATAAACTTACTACGTTGATCGCTGCAGACCGCAAGCCTGTGCAACGGGAAAATATTTTGAAAGCGCTGTTTAAGGAACAAACAGCTTTCCTGGAAAGTGATTATGAAATGCTTTACACGCAGATCAGGCACAAGATAAAACAACGCAGCCTGCTGGTGTTGTTTACCAACTTTGAATCTGTGAGTGGCCTGCGCCGGCAGGTAAATTACTTTCGATCTATTGCAAGGCACCACCTGCTGATGGTCGTATTTTTCGAAAACACAGAATTAAATAAGTTGGCCCATGCAAATGCGATCTCTTTAGAAGATGTTTATGTGAAGACAGTGGCTGAAAAATTTATGTACGAAAAAAAACTGGTGGTAAAGGAATTACAGCAATACGGCATCCTCACGGTACTAACCACACCGCAAAATTTAACTATCAATAGTATCAATAAATACCTGGAGCTGAAAGCGAGGCAGGCGTTGTAGGGGCAATAAGTCAATAAGTCAATAAGTCAATAAGTCAATAAGTGAATAGTCAATGGGCAATTGGCAATATGCAATGAGCAATAGGCAATGGGCAATGGGCAACTCAGGTAGTTGGAAGGATCATTGTGGGATTCATATACAGTTCTATACTAATATCGGTCTATCGATCACAGTCCATAGTCTATGGTCAGCCTCCCTTCCTTCAAACACATTTCCACTAAACAACCTTACTTTCGCAAAAAAAGGATTGGCAAACAAAGGATCATATTGGGCAAAACACAAAGAAAAAATTTTCGGGAGCCTGGAAGAGCGTGCTGCCAGGGAACCACATGTCCCGATCAGCGAAATGCTCCGACATACTTTTGAGGAAGGGCAAGTGCTGCTCATTGACAAGTCACTGCACTGGACATCATTTGATGCCGTAAGAAAAATAAGAAATGCCATCAAAATAAAAAAGGTTGGCCATGCAGGTACATTGGATCCGCTGGCGACGGGGTTACTGATCATCTGCACCGGCAGGTTCACCAAGAAGATCAATGAGTATATGGCAGCCGAAAAGGAGTACACCGGGACTTTTACCCTGGGTGCTGTCACCCCTACCTATGACATGGAAAGCACACCAACCGATATTAAGGATACATCCGGTATTACTGCAGAGGATATAAGGGCCGTTGCTAAAAAGTTTACGGGCGAATTGCAGCAAATGCCACCGATCTATTCCGCCATTAAGAAAGAAGGCGTTGCTTTGTATGAACTTGCCCGCAGGGGAGTGGATGTGGAATTAAAATCCCGTCCAATTGTTATAAAAGAATTTGAGATCACTGCGCTTGATATGCCGGTGGTGAGTTTTCGTGTAGTCTGTTCCACGGGAACGTATATACGCAGCCTCGCCAATGATGTAGGTGCAGCCCTCGGTTGCGGCGCTTACCTGAGTGCACTCCGACGCACCAGGATCGGGGGATTGTCAGTGGAAGAGGCAATGAGTATCGATGACTTTATAACAAAACTCCGGGACGACGACGCTGCGCTCCCCGGCTGATTCTGGCTGCTTTTTTGCAGGAAATCCTTTCATGAAGAAGATAACTCCCGGGGGTATGTGGAAAGTATTAAAAAATGCTTTCACCGGTTTTTTAGATAATAAGGTTTTGAAGCTAAGTGCCTCATTAGCTTATTATACTATCTTTTCACTTGGCCCCCTGCTGATCGTTATCCTGTATACCTGCGGAAAAATTTTCGGGCGTGAAGCTGTGGAGGGAGGTATTTACGGGACCATAGAGGATTTTGTAGGTAGTGACACCGCCGTACAACTCCAGGAAATTATTAAAAATGCCGCCATCACTGGATCAGGCCTGTCAGCGATCATTGGCGTAGTTACCCTGCTCATTGGCGCAACTACTGTTTTTGCCGAGATACAGGATTCTATAAATACTATCTGGAATTTAAAAGCCAAACCAGGTAAAAATACCTGGTGGATGCTCATCAAGATCCGCCTGTTGTCATTTGGAGTCATCGGCAGTCTTGGTTTTTTACTACTGGTGTCATTGGGCATTTCTGCATTGGTAGAAAGCCTCAACGACAGGCTGAAGATACAGTTCCCGGACGTAGCCCTGGTCTTTTTTTATGTGCTGAACCTCGTGATTTCTTTCGCGGTTACTACCAGTTTGTTTGCCGTCATCTTTAAAGTATTGCCCGACGCGAAAGTTAAATGGAGTGATGTGATAGCCGGCTCAGTTGCGACTGCATTGCTGTTCATGCTGGGTAAACTGGCGATTTCCTACTATATCAGTAAAACAAATATAGGGAGCACCTATGGGGCCGCAGGTTCTCTCGTGGTATTAATGGTGTGGGTGTATTATTCTTCCATGATCTTATATTTCGGTGCTGAATTTACCAAAGCCTACGCGGTGAATTTTGGCAAATCCATTTACCCCAATAAATACGCGATTGTGGCCACCACTGTAGAAGTTGAGCAGGGAAAAAAAACTATTCAGCAGGCAGAGAAACAATCGGAACAGATCAAAAAAGAGGTGAATGGGAAGGGGCGGGCATAGTTAATAGTCCATGGTCCATGGACTTCTACATTTTCTGTAAATAAAACAGACGAGTTCCGTGCGACCCGCCATGGTCTATGGACCATCGACCATTAGAAAGGATAACTAATTCCGATAGTGAAGTTAAAGTTCTCATATCTCCACCTGCGGTATTCATCGTTTTCACCACGTGAGAAAATCTTTTTCAGGAAATCATTAAAGCCAATATTGGGGACTTTCCAACCATCATTAATATAACTTGTTTCAGGTCGTTTGAAGCGAAAACCAAGGTCAAAGCGGAGGACGACATAATTAAAGTCAAGCCGGAAACCCGTACCGGCGGATAAGCCCATTTCTTTGTACAGGTTTTTGAATCTGAATTGCGCGCTGTCCGTGGAGCCATCCTGTTTGGAATTTTTGATGTTCCAGACATTACCTGCATCTACAAATACGGCTCCTCTCAGGGTAAGCAGGTTCGGGATAATCCGTGCAATATCATAACGGTACTCAGCATTCAGCTCAATCTGCATGTCCCCGGTGCGGTCGTTAAATATATTTTGCTGGTAGGCAGGCAAAGGCTGCGAACCACGGCCAATACCCCTGATGGGCCAGCCCCTCATACTATTTATACCCCCTCCAAAAAATTGTTTAAAAAAAGGCAATGAAAGGGAAGTGTCCCGGAATAACAAGGGCACACCTACGCCCGCAAAAGCCCTCAGTACAAGAACAGTTTTGGGATAAGTGACGGTGTATTTATATTCTGCATCAACCTTGATAAATTCTCTTTTGTAATTATTCAGGATAGGCAGTAACCCCCAGGTGAGACCCGACTCCTCGATATTGGCTTTAATAAGCCGCTCTTTAGTGAGGCTCTTCAGGTGTTTTGGATTGCGATAGGCATACGAAAAACCGGCACCCATCCCCAACACGAAAGAGGTGTTGTAAGAATATCTCAAAAAAGGATTGTCGGCTAATATAGTCCTGAAACTATCGGTCTGGTTGAAGAGGTAACTAAACTCAAGGTTCAAAGGCCGGTAGGTCCAGTTGATTGCTTTTTCCGGCGTGTTCTTTTTTGCAGGCCAGGTTTTACCCAGCGTAAGGTTCACAGACTGCAGGTTAAATAGTTTCAACCTGTTGTTAAATGATAAATTTGTGTTGATGAAGGTTTCACCTGGTTTATTCCTGTTCCTTGTTTTGCCGGGAAAAAAAGGAATATTTCTCGGGATAATAACATTGTTACTGTAACTAAGCTCATTGGAATTGATCAGGCCTATGTTAGCGCCACGGCTGCTATTGTTGAGTTCCACCCCGGCACGCAGCCTGTGTGTCATCTTTATTGCCTCTCTCCCGATGTTCCGGTTCACCAGCGAAAAGTTAGCCGATAGACCAATAAGGTTTCCCATTAGGGCATTACTGGTATTGCTGGTAGCAGAGTAACTGGCTTCAAGGGCAGCTTCAAAACCAAACTTGTTTTCCGGCACAAGTTCAAGTATCAGGTCAACTTTACTGCTGTCTGGTAATTCCTTTACCTGGATATTTACACTTTGCCACACACCGGCTTTGGCAAGATTGGAAAGGGTCCTGTTGTATTCGTCCTGGCGAAAAATATTCCCGGGTCGCAGGGTAATATTCCTTGCCAGGAAAGAAGTTCGAAAAAGATTTTGATGATAACGCAGTATAAAACTTCGTGTAGCCCTTTGGGTGATGTTTACCGTGTCCAGAAAATTATCTCCCGGGAGATGATCCGGCAGGATATAGATTTTGTTAAGGGTATATGGATTTAGTCTCGAAGAATCCTCGGGATTATTCAGGACCAATGCTAGCTTTATTTCCGGCGAATCTCTTTTCTGCTGGGCTTCAGACAGTAATTGCAGCTGTTCAAAAGGATCATCACTAACCGTGGTGAGGGCGGCGATGGTTGTATCTGCGCGCATCCTCAGTTCTGCAGCAGTAAATTTATAATAACCCCTGTTCCGGAGCGTGTCCACTAACCTACCGATCTCCCCTAATACTGCTCCCTTCGTGATGGGGTTGCCTTTTTGGATGATACTTTCCTGTTGGTATTGCAGCGCTAGTTCCTGGATATCGGGTTTTCCAAGGCGATAACTGAACGTATCTATGAGGGTAGGGTTACCGGCATTCACGGTATAATGTACCGACACTTTCCTTCCCGAGGTGTCTGCCCTGTAATTTGCCGTGGAGTTATAGTAACCGAGGTGATACATTGATAACTTCATGTTATTTGCAGATAAGGCAGAGTACCCGGTATCGTATGCTGGAGGGCGTTTGAGGAAATGCAGGAAAAAAAGAGCATCTGTTGTTCTTAGTCTGGAACTGTCGTCTAATTGGTTAGCAAGCCTGTCCACTACTGCAGACCTCTCCAGGCTTGTAAACTGCCCCCCTTTTAACTCGAAAGTATTTTTGCTGAGATAAGGAACACCCCCTTTAGGTGCTTTTCTGGTAATATTGCAGGAATAAAAAAACAGGCATGAGATAAAAAAGAAAAAAAGGCTTTTTAAAGAGGTTGTATCTTTCAATGAAATTCTCAGCATAATAAGTGACCAATGTTTAGCAAATCCACCATCAAATATATCCAAAGTTTACAGCACAAAAAATTCAGGGATGAAGAAGGGCTGTTTGTGGCTGAAGGCCCCAAGCTGGTGGGAGAGTTATTAGAAGGAAATGTATTTGCCTGTAAAAATATTTATGCGCTTCCTCAATGGGCAGAAATGTCGCCACCCGGTTTCAAATCCATGCTTGAGTCCAGGATGCATGTGATCAAAGATTTTGAACTGGAAAAAATCTCCGGTCTCGTAAAACCCAATCTCGTCCTTGGAGTATTTGCGAAAAAAGCAGCCACGCAAAATCCCTCCCTAAAAAATAAAGTGAGCCTCTTACTGGACGATATACAGGATCCCGGGAACCTCGGAACGATCATCCGCATTGCGGATTGGTTCGGGATACAAAATGTGATCTGTTCTTTGCATACGGCAGATATGTACAATAGCAAAGTAGTGCAAAGTACCATGGCCAGCCTGCAAAGAGTAAACCTGGTTTATGCAGACCTGGAGCAGTTCCTGGAGCAGCATACTGCTATAAAAAAGTTTGCCGCCGCGCTTCATGGTAAAACGCTTCCGGGTTTAGGGCCGTTAAAGGAAGGGATTTTCATTATTGGCAACGAATCCAAGGGCATCAGTGAAAATATTATGCGCCTGGCTGACGAAAAAATAACTATTCCACGTTTTGGTGAGGCAGAGTCGCTGAATGCAGGTGTGGCGGCAGGGATCATTCTGTACGAGGTTTTCAGGGGTTAGGGTGCAAAGGTTCAAGGTTCCGGTTTTCAAGGTTCAAAGTTTAAAGTTCAGGGTTTCGGTGACAGTCCGAAGGTTTCACCATTCACCATTCACTATTCACCCTACCTAAACTGAATCGCTCTCACCACGTTTACTTTTTTAATTAACAATGTGGGGATCACCAGGGTGGCAAAACATACGCCCAGCGTGGCCAGATCCACAGCGAGTACCTGCCACCAGTTAATGTAGGCTTCAGCTTCGCTCATATAGTAAGCTTCTTCATTTAGTTTGATAAATCCGGTTTGTTGCTGCAGCACGCAAATACCTAAACCAAGAAGTGTTCCCGCAATAATGCCGATCACTGCAATAAGGGTGGTGTTGTATAGGAAAATTTTTTGTATACCCCAGTTTGACGAACCTAATGCTTTTAACACCCCCGTCATCCTTGTTCTTTCCAGCACGAGGATGATCAGGCAGGTAACCAGGTTTACAACCGCGATAACCATCATAATACTCAGCAGTATGTTTTTTACCTGGCCCTGCAAGTTTAACCAGTCAAAAATATTGGGATAGATCTCCCTGATGCTCCTGCTATACCAGCTTTGAGGAAGTTCAGCGTATACCAGGTTGGCTACACTATCTGTTTGCTTGTAATCGTTAAGAAAAATTTCGTAACCACCGATCTGGTTGGGCTCCCAGTTATTCAACCGCCTGATGAGGTTGATATCGCAGATAGCAAAATTTTTATCATACTCTTCTATACCCGT
>JAKFCK010000533.1:0-3344 GCA_036676685.1 Chitinophagaceae bacterium
AGTTGGAACTCCCGGCAAGACCGCCGCCCACACGGGTATATAATATGAAAGGTGAATTTCCGCCCAGGTTTTCCAGCAGGTTGTTTGTTACTTCAATACCTGAAGATCCCGGCATAGAATTATTCATACTTATTATAAAACCCGAATTATATAATTTGTTACCTGACATCAAAGCATGAGCGATCCTGTTTCCGCCCATAATAGTGTTGCTCAGATCTGACGTATTGTTTGAAAAATTAATAGAATCAACAAGTCCTGTGCCGCCCAGGTTCATAATATTCTGGGTATTACTTGTTGCACCCGTCACAACAAATGCATTACCGGTTACAGTTATATTTTTTACATAATTAAGGTTGAGTGTATTACCTGCTGCACTTCCACTTTTTTCAAAGCGATTATTTTCAAAGGTATAACCCGAACTGACCGGCAAAGCAGGAGAGCTTACAAATTTACCGGTGATTGAAAATGAATTCACGTTAGCACTTGTATGCGTGATCTTAAAAATGTTTTTTGAGAACCTGAAGTTGCCAAAGTGATTATTGGTATTACTGGTATTCGTTAATACAACTGCAGGTTTGTCTCCCGGATCAAAAGTTAAACCTTCCAGGGAAATATTATCAGCAGCAATAGTAAGCATTGAACCGGATATTATACTTTCCCCACTTCTTGAACTGTTTGATAAAAGCGGGTTAGCCGGGTTATTAGGGCTTATGAGTTCATTTGCCCCGGAAAGTGTAATGGCTTTATCAAGTACCAGGTCTTCCGTTATATAATTGCCTGCCTTTACCCGGATAACATCGCCTGCAGCAGCAGCCTCAAACGCTCTCTTAATGGAAGCTGCGGTTGTTGGTGTTCCAAAAACAGGCGGAAGATCTGCAGCAAAAGAAAGAGGGGTGATATAAACCTCTGTTGGTTTTAATTTGAAATAACCCACACTGTCAAAATCAATTTTATGCGTTAATTTATCTTCTGTGGCAAACAACTGTGCCAGTGTCATATTGGTGGGTAGCAGCCCGTCAAAACTAACCGATGATGCATCGATGGACTGGCCTTCAAAAGAATGAACGGTCTGTAAAATGTATTGTTTCGACTGGTTTAAAAAACTCACCCCTGTCAGCGCATTACCGGGTAAAGAAATGTTTTTGCCATAAAAACGGATACCTGTTGTTCCGCCGTTGATAATAACACCGGAGAATTCAAGACGCATACTGTCATTACTGGTGGAAGAGGCATCCAGCCCAACCACGTTATTGATCAGCGATACATTGCCCAGGTTTAATTTAGAAGGATTGACAGTATTGCCAATGTAAAAAACGCCTACCTGCAAAGCATTGGAGACCGTTCCCCCGTTGATGCTGATACCCTGGGGCGAAGCAGCACTACTGATAAAAAACCCGTTACTGGTTCCCGCTACTGTATTATTATTAAAGGCGATGGTACCGGTGCTGCTAAACCCACCCATATTGATCCCGGTAATGGAATTCACCGTAGTGGATCCGGGTGCACTCCATGTGGAAAGGTCAGCATTGGAAACCTGGTTATCGCTTACCGTAACGGCACTTGTAAAATTACTCACCGCGGCAAGGTTTATGCCCGTCGTATAAGTCTCGATATTGTTGGAACTTATATCCAGCGAAGCTGTTGAACCAAGCGTGTAATTCGCAATGATAACACCCGTACTTACGCGGGTAATCACGTTTTCACTAATGCTTCCATATACATTTGAGAAAAACGCCACTCCTCTGCCGTCGGCACCCGCCCTGCGTGAAATATTGTCAAAGCGGTTCCTTGTTACCACAGCGCCTGTTAATACAGGGCTTGCTGTTTTTTGCAACAATATACCATAACGGTAAAAGTTCTTAAAAATGTTGTTCTTAATAACAGCATTATCCGTTTGAAGATTGAGATTATAAATACCCATTCCCGCATTCACATCCACCCCATTCAGGGTAATGCTTCCGGTAATATCGGGATTGTCACCATCCAATAAAAATCCGTCAAAACTTACGTTTGAAGCCGCTACCGTAACTATTTCAACAGTATTGTTTTCAATTGCCGGCAATAAGATAGTTTCGGATGATCCGCGATTCAATGAATTGCCGGGGCTTGTACCGGCGTATGCTCCTTTTAAATGAAGTGATTTATTAATGTAAACTCTTTCTGCATAAGTGCCTGCATCCACTATTATTGAATCACCGGGCTGTGCCACGGATATAGCATAGTTGATGGATGCAAACGGTGCAGATGAAAAACCGTTATTCGCATTATTACCCACAGCCGTGGTAAATACATCCCCAGCCTGGCTATTATCATTTACATAAAATTTATTCTGCCGTCCATTGCATGCACCCGGTTCAGGTTGAAATCCTGTAGCCCCATCATTATCGGTACCATTGGTTAACCATGGCGTATAATTGATATTGCCATTCATCTTTGGCTTTATCAATTCCGCATCAGCCGTGCCAAACCAGTTACAGGTTGCATTAATGGCATTGCCACCGGTTTGCTGAATAGCCGGGCCGTTTAACCCGGTGATGCTGTTCTGATTGATGTTTGCATTTAGACTGTTTACAAAGAACCCGGCAAAGGCATAACCGCTTACCGTATTGCCCGTAGCTGTAAACCGGGGCATTCCACCAAAATCGGCACCGGCAAAAACACCAGCAGAAAAACCTGTGTTCGTTACCTGGATATTGTTGTTGGCCAGGCTTGCCGTTAAGGCAGCACCCGCAACGTTTACACCGATGTATTCAGCGCTGATGATATTGTTTTCTACAGCAGCCGTTTTTGTGGCTGATTCCACCCTGAAGAAAATGCCCTGGTTGCCGTTTTGCAGTTTACAGTTTTTTACACTCCCTCCACCCTGGATAATAATGGGTGTCACATTCGTTCCATTAACACTCGTTACGGAAAGATCCTTAATGTGTGCGTCGCCTATGTTCTGTGCAGTTTGAATAACCCCTTGCTCTGTAAATGTTCCCGGGGGGGCAACGGTGATGGCAGGTTTTAGGACCGAGGTTAAGTGGGACCCGGCACCTTTGATGCTGATTGATTTATCGATGGTCACCTGTTCGGTAAAAGTACCTGCATCCACTATAATGGTATCACCTGCCTGGGCAATGGATAAGGCATAACTTATGCTGGCTACCGGGGCTATGCTTGTTCCGGGATTGGCATTATTACCTACTGCTGATGTAAACACATCGCCTGCCAGGCTATTGTCATTCACATATATTTTATGAAGCCCCGCAATACCGGCGGTATTATCATACCTGAAAATCTCCGTTCCGTTTACGCCGTTGTTGGCTGAAAAATAAACAGGGTTACCGGAAGTTATCAACATC
>JAKFCK010000534.1:0-4877 GCA_036676685.1 Chitinophagaceae bacterium
AAAAATAATCCGTTTTTATCCGCCTCATCCGGGTTATCCGTGTTTCCATCCTTCCTATGGCTACCGGGGTCACACGATGATCTCAGTGCCGTTTTCAATGGATGCCACGTAATAAGTTAATGGCAGGGACATTTCGGATTCGTAAACAGGCTGGATGGCCCGTACCGAACTTTCAATTGATTCTTCCTTTACAAGATTGATGGTGCAACCGCCAAATCCCCCACCCATCATCCGGGCGCCAAGCACATCCGGGTTATTGCGAACAGCATCCACTAAAAAATCAAGCTCTTTGCAACTCACTTCATACATTTTGCTTAAGCCATCATGCGTTGCAAACATTTTTTTACCCAAAGCTTTAATATCGCCGTTCTCTAAATCCTCACATCCCTGCAGCAGGCGGCTGATTTCCTGCACAACAAAACGGGCCCGGTTATACACCAGTTCATCTTTTGGTTTTACATATTTATCCAGCATCGCTTCCGTAACGTCGCGTAAAGAATTTACAGCCGGCTCGTGTGCCTTGATCCATTCCACCGCCTGTGTGCATTCTTTTCTCCTTGTATTGTATTCACTGGAAGCGAGGGAGTGTTTTACGTTGGTATTGAGCAGTAAAATTTTATACCCATCAAGGTTAAAAGGTTCATAAACGTATTCCAGCGAACGGCAATCCAAACGCATCACGTGATCTTTTTTCCCCATCATAGAAGCAAACTGGTCCATGATCCCACACATCACCCCTGCATATTCGTGTTCGGCTTTTTGGGCCATCTTTACCATTTCAATCCTTTCCAGGTTGGTTCGCAACAATTCATCCAAAGCGAAAGTAACCGCGCACTCTATAGCTGCAGAAGAAGACAGCCCCGCACCAATCGGCACATCACTCATCAACACCAGGTTAAACCCCTTTAAGGGTATTCCTTTTTTCACAAACTGTGCCGCGGCACCCAGGATAAAATTCGGCCAGCTTACATCGCCTACGGGTTTCAGATCCGGGATGGAAATATTAAAAGTTTCATGAAGATCGTGTGCCAGGAGGTGAATCTGCTCATCATTGCGCAGGCTGATGGCCACCCAGGCAGCTTTATCTATTGCTGCGGGCAACACAAAACCATCGTTGTAATCCGTATGCTCCCCGATAATATTGATACGGCCGGGCGACCGAACGATCAACGGCGCATCGGCACCGGGGAAATGCCTGTAAAAAGCTTCCGTGATGATTGATTTCATTTGTCCTTCATTTTTTATTTCCCTTATACCGGTAAACTTTTGGTATCGGAGAATCCATTACGAAAATATCCTTCTTCCCCTAAGGTATCAAAACTGTTTTGAATGAAATGTTTTTTATAAACAAACAGGCAACCCGAAAACGAATCGCCTGTTTGGTTTTTCTGACAAGTATTTATAGATCTGCCCGTTTAAGGGATCTTAGTTGCATCATTCATCACACCGCGTGTCTACTGCCATACGGGGTTCTGCACCAGCTTTGAATTAGCGTTGGTCTCACTTAAAGGTATCGGGAATACGTCGGATTTTTCCGCCCGGTAAATAGCACCGTAACCGGCAATATTATCTGCTGCTACCCGCTGAAATGCCTGCTGGATAGTGCCCCATCTTTTCAGGTCGAAAAATCTTAACCCTTCAAAAGCCAGCTCCACGCGTCTTTCATGCCTTACAATATTCCTTAAAGCGGTTTGGCTGAGGCCTGGTCCTTCTACACTCTCAACGGTCGGCATACTTACCCTTGCCCTCACCTGGTTGACCAATGCGTAAACGCCGGCCAGTTGGTTTAGTTCCACCAGGGCTTCTGCACGCATTAGCAATACGTCTGCATAACGAAGTACAATAAAATCCTGGCCACCGGGATTAAACACGGATATACCGGTAGCGGAAGCACTGGTGCGGATATACTTTCGTAGCCCGAATTTAGTAGCCGTATTCCCGGTAAATACCCTGTTTAGATCCGTGAGAAAAACATCATTGCGGAAATAAACGGAAGCGCTTAACCGCGGATCCCTGTTATTCTTTGGCGTGTTTGCATTATATAAAGGGGATGTGGTAATGGGCTTACCGTCGGTGCAATAATAATCGTTCACCAGGTTTGGCATTGGCTGCTGATCTACTTTTGGTACCGGCAAAAACGTAGAGGAAAAGGTTTCCCCGTTTCCGGATACATCCTGGAAAAACCTCACGGAGAAAAGGATCTCTTTAGAAAATTCTCCCTGTTCGGTAAACAATTGCGGATAGCTGGGATTGAGGGTGTAGCCCAGTGTTAACAGCGTAGCAGTAGCATCCAGCACGCCCTGGTAATCTTTATTGTACAACTGGAACCTTGCCAGCAGGCCCAAGGCCGCTCCTTTAGTGGCATATCCATATTGCCCGGCGGGGTAAACTACAGGCAGTTTATTTGCAGCATCCTTCAGGTCTTTAATGACCTGCTCCGATACTTCCTGGTAAGTATTCTTGGGCACGTAAGCCTCCTCTAATGTTTGTTTTTTTAAAACAAGCGGCACATCCTGGAAATAAACGGCAAGGTTCATATAAAACAATGATCTCAGGAAAAGTGCCTGTCCCAGTAACACCTGCTTGCTGGCATCAGGAATATTTGCGGCAGGTATTTTTTCAATATTTTCCAACGCCACATTTGCCCTCCCGATCCCTTTGTATAAAGACGTCCATAGTCCGCTAAAAAGCCCATTGGAAGGATCGATGTTTGCCGCCATAAAATTACCAGGGCCTTCAAACTTATAGGAGTTGTATGCATTGTCCCCAAAATTATCATACATCGGAAAACCGGCAGTTCCATTTAAATTACCGCTGTACAGTACGCGATCCTGCAGCACATCATAAATTCCATTGATACCTAAAATGGCATCCTGCTCATTTTTCCAGAAACTGGCATCGCCCAATTGCGTTAAAGAACGTTTATCCAAAAAATCTTTCGAACAACCGGTTAAGGCCAAAACGAAACATATTATTAATACTTTTTTCATGCTGATTAAAATTTGAGGTTTAAACCAAATGTGTAGACTTTGTATAATGGCGTTTGCTGGTCAGTGTTAGTACCCCTTGCTCTTTCCGGATCGAAATTTTCCATTTTAGTAAAAGTCAGCAGGTTTTGTGCACCGGCATATATTCTCAATTTGGATACGCCAAACTTTTGTGTGAAAGCCGCAGGCAGACTGTACCCCAGCTCCAGGTTCCGCATACGCAGGTAAGAAGCATCCTGGATATAGAATGTAGAAATAACACTGTTATTTACGCCACCAATACGGGGCAATGTGGTGGAAGGTTTAGCCGGTGTCCACCGGTCGATCCAATAAGAAAGCGCATTGTTCCTGTCGCCGTCAAAGGGTAACTGGCCGTTGTCATTCATGATACGATCGAGGCCACTGAGTCCTTCAAAAAGCACGTTAAAATCAAACCCTTTGTAGCTTGCACTGCCATTAAAGTTGTAGATCATGCCGGGATAAGGATTGCCGATAACCGTTCTGTCCAGGGCATTAATTACACCATCCGGTTTGCCTTCAGGGCCGGAAAGATCTGCATATTGAAAATCGCCCGGTGCAGTTAAATTACTTCCAAATTGTTTTGGTGCTTTGGTCACTTCTTCAGGTGATTGAAAAATTCCGATGACCTGGTAACCATAATATGCATTAAACGGAACACCGATCCGGATGATACTTTCGGCATTGATCGTTTCCAGGCCCTTGTCGCCCAATCCTGTGACTTTATTATCTGCAAATTTGCTTAGACTGCCGCCGAGGTTATACTCCAGTCCCCTATACTTGCTCCTGTAATTCATGGACAATTCCACGCCACTGTTCACCATACTTGCTGCGTTCTGTGCGGCCAGGTTGGTTACGCCGATCGTGGCAGGAATGGGGAAGTTGCCGTATAACACATCGGTACTGTTGCGCCGGAAATAATCCGCGGTAATAGTGAGCTTGTTCCTGAATAAACCTGCATCCAAACCGATATCAAACTGCTCCACTGTCTCCCAGGTAATGGTGGAGTTGGCAAGGCTGGTGAGTGCTACCGCGCCAACAACCGTACTGGTTCCCAGGAAATAGTCAAGGTTCGTATTATAAGTTTGGTCATAGATGTAATTACCGATATTATCGTTGCCGGTAATACCCCAGCTGCCCCTCAGCTTCAGGTCAGATAACCAGTTTACATTACTCATGAATTTTTCTTCGCTCACCCTCCACCCTGCTGATGCAGATGGGAAATTGGCATAACGTTTTGTTGGCCCGAATTTGGAAGAACCATCCCTGCGCACATTAAACTCAAACAGGTACTTACTGTTATAAATATAATTTACCCTTGAAAAAACAGATTGTAAAGCTTCCTCAGATGCACCACCTGTCACGTTGGGGTTTAACACACCTCCCCCATTAAATTCCTGGATGGCATTGGAAGGAAATCCTTCCAGTGAACCTGCAAACCCGTCGTTCTTGTTATAGACCAGTGAGTGACCTGCCAGCACGGAGAAGTCGTGCTTATCATTTAATTTCCTGGCATACCTTAAGATATTTTCATTTAAGAGCCGGTAATTAAAACTCGTGCTGTTCTGCAGGGAATTCACCAGGTTCTGTCCTACCAGGTTGCCGGCGGCATCATAGGTGTTTGCAGAGGGATTAAAATTGGAAACATTCCCGTAAGCCAGGTTTATACTACCGCTGGTTTCAAAGGAGAGGTTCCCCGTGAAATCAAACTTCACCCCAAAACGATCTGCAATATTAATATCATCACTCTGGTGATCGCCTAAAAAACCTCGTCTTATGGCATGCGTTACGGGGAAACTTGCGTTCACATTCAGGTAAGACCCGTCCACCACACCATACTCGCCGTTAGAATAATAAACCGGGACCGTGGGT
>JAKFCK010000535.1:0-4614 GCA_036676685.1 Chitinophagaceae bacterium
CGAACGCCGCCTCGAGCGAGAGCCGCAAACTCGCGTGTTCGACCTCGTCCAGGATCGTTCTGTGCGCACGTCGTGGAAAACGGAAGTGCGCGCGCACCTGCGTCGATTGTTTGTTCCATCTTCAGCACCTGATAAGCCTCCTGCTTTTGCATTTGCTCCCAGTCCAGAACTTCCATGGCCCATAAACCCTGCTGCTGCAGTAAACCCAGCCAATGGGCTGTTTTTTGAGTGGCCAGGAAACTGGCCAGGATGTCTTTTATTTCGTCGCGCTTTGCAAAAGCCTCGTCCTGGCTGAAGCCCAGCAATTCTTTACATTGAATGGTGCCGGCAAGTAAGGGTATCTCCATCATGGCCAGGGCAAGGAAACCGTCCGCAGTTTGATATATTCCATACGGGGCGCCAAGTAAAGGGTGGCCGTTGTTTAATCTACTCCGTTGTGGCTGTTTTTGGCTGGCATAATAGGTAGTTAGCAATTCAAACTGGAAATCTAACAGGGATTCCATTAGGCTGATTTCCACTAAGGCCCCGATACCTTTTTTTTGCCTGCGGATAAGCGCGGCAAGGATGCCCTGCACCAACTGCGCACCGCAAAGAATATCAGTGATAGATATCCCAAAGGGCACAGGGCCATTTGATCCATTGCCGGAAGTGTTCGCCAGGCCCGTCATCGATTGCAGGAGCAGGTCCTGCCCGGGTTTATCTTTCCATGGCCCCACAGTACCATATCCCGAAATCACCGCATAAATAATGCGGGGATTTATTGCCTTTACCGTTTCATAACCCAGTCCCGATTTTTCCATCACACCCGGCCTGAAATTATGCAATATAACATCAGCTTTTGTTATCAGCTTTTTTACCATCTCCAGTTCTGCTGGATTTTTAAGGTCCGCCGTAAAACTTTCTTTATTCCTGTTGATCGTATGAAAAAGCAGCGAGTTATCATCTACCCAAAGATCTTTTATGGCAAGTTTTCGGCCCGCATCCCCTTTTTCCGGACGCTCAATTTTAATGACACGCGCACCCAGGTCAGCCAGCCGCAATGTAGCCGAAGGACCGGAAAGGTATTGACAGAATTCCAATACAATTAAGCCTTCTAACGGGAGCTGCATCATGAGTTGACAACGGGTTTATGGTGAATGAGACTTTGCCGGTATATCCTGTTCATTTCGGTTAAGGTTTGTGCCGGTTCCATTTGCTGTAGCAAACATTGCTGCAGGGGTAAACCGGCATGATCCTGGAAATGCAGGTAACCGTTGTACCTCGGACGCAGATAGCCATGATCCATAACCGGCAGCAGGTTTGTGAAAAAGTTGTGGGTGAGCACATTGGCTTCCCTGTTTAACCAGGCAGCACGATGACCGGGTTGGCCGCCGTGCTCCACATACATGGTTTGCTGGTACTGCGGGGAAGCCAGCATCCCGGCAAAATCGAGGGCTATTTCTTTATTCCGGCTGAAAGCTGAAATTGAGAGCCCGGTACCCCCAATCGTAGTCCTTAATTTAATGTCGTCATAACTGGCTACATCCGTGTAATTCAATAGATGTTTTGCATATCCCGTCCTGGAATAATTAGAATAACAATAAGCAAAAGGACAGTACCAATAGTCGTCCGTTGTTGTCATTAATTCGGCAACTGCAATAGGATTATATTCAAACATTTTTTTGTCAACAAGGGAATAAAGTTGCTGCATCGTCGCGATGGCTTTTAATCCCGTGGCCGCATCAATAACTTCTGTTTCATTTTGAAAAGGCGCCTGGCCATGCACAAGGCAAAAAGTATAAAAATTCATGAGGAGATCGATGGGAATGGCCGGCACTGCTACCCTACCCGTTTTGGCAAGGCTGATCAATTCTTCCCAGGTTTGCGGAACCGCCACATTCTGCCTGGTTAAAAGATCTTCACGAAAACTCGCGGTTGGTGTAGCAGCATCTATCGCGAGGGCCCACTGGTGCCCCTGGTAATAATAACTCTGGTGAGAGACGCCGACCGTATTATCTGCCTGGTCCTGTAGGTAATCTTTGGGTAAATACTCATCCAGTGGCAACACACAATTTGTAGCGGCCGCGCACCCTACCCACGGATGGTCGATGATGAGCAGATCATAATGTTCGGTAAGTTTTTCTATCGGGTAGTCTGCAAATTCCTGCAAACTTCTTTTTGCCCAGCGGATCTCCACCCCTGGATACAATTCTGCATAACGCTGGGACGCAGCCAGCAACGGGGTAATGCCCCTGCTATGCCCCCATGTAATGCCATTTAATATAGTTGCCGCCATTGGAGAAATATTAGCCTTCGTTTTTATTTACTAATAAAATATGCTCACAGACCATCACCAGTTCATTGTGTTGGTTAAACGTTTCCACTACTTCCGTTACTAAACCATAACCGGGTTTTTTATGATCTTTTTTATCTTTGATCGTCACCGTCACTTTAATGGTATCACCTATATATACCGGCTTAATAAAGCGGAGCTTTTCGTATCCGTAGGTCATGGCCTTCTCATTTACCACATCTGCCGTTAGTCCTACTGCAATGGTAAAGATCAGGGTGCCGTGTGCAATCCGTTTTTTAAATGGTTGCGTTTTGCACCATTCTTCATCCATATGGTGAGGAAAAAAATCACCTGACTGCCCTGCATGAATTACGATATCGGATTCTGTAACAGTGCGGCCATAAGTGTGCCGCTTACTATTCACTTCAAATTCTTCAAAATACTTTTTTATAAACATGACAGCGCTGCGGTTGGTGTGTTTGAAAAGTGACCAGTTTCTGGTTTTAAAATAAATGGCAGCAGCATCCAATAGAAAAGAAAAGGTGAAGTGGCGGTTATCCGGTACAACAACGCTTTCATACAGCAAATTTTACCCTTTTTATACAATCGTTTTACAACTGGCCGTCCTTTCAAAAACAATCCTTTGAATAGGCATTAAAACCGAACTTCAAATTAGAACCATACAGCCCGGTATTCAATGTAAGGTTTTACTGTATTGATGGCAGATTTTACTACTCCCTCCTTTGAAAGAAGAAGCGATACCTGCTGCGAACGGGGTTTTGGGAATGCAGGCAGGAAAATGAAAAATACAATTTCTGCGCCTGCAGGAAAAATGTGCAGGGAGACAATGACGGGATCAGTTATTCTGGATGGCAGCAACCACCTTATCAATATTTAAAACCCCGTAATTAAACGTGTGTTTTGTACCGTCAGACAGTGTGATGATCGCTTTTTTTACTAATACGGTTTTTTCTACATCAATTGCCTTAATGTCAGATTTAAATATTTCAACATAACCATCTTTTCCCCATTTGGTATACATGTTATCAGGGAGTAATCCCTTTGCAGACACATCAAACCGGGTATCGTACAATAATCTTTTGTTGGTAATGGTGAGTTTGCCACTATACTTTCCGCCGCCTGGTGGCATGTATAAAATCGACCATGTATCTATCGCAGATTCTGACGGCAACAATTCGATTTTCATTTCTTATCTGGTATTAGGATGAGAAGGGCAATGACTCAGTTTTTTTTCAGCCGGTTTAATTAGTCCACGGAACTGAACAAGAGCTGCCTGTAATAATTGTTGAAATTATTAAATAGCCCGACGTTACCTGTTGGGATTTCGCTAAAGGTGGCTTTGTTTGCATTTGCGGCAGAATTCGGGGTAAATATCCGGCCTACTGATGAATGCTGGGGACCGGGGCGGAAAAAAAGCAATTTAGCGGGTTCAGTACGGTAAAAAAAACTTTGGGTTCCTATGGCCTGCATAAAAGTTTTATTAGCTTTAAAGGATGCGTTGGCTCACCCTGATCATACTGTTGGTTTTTTCCCAATTCGCTACCGGGCAGCAGCTGCTTTTTGAAAATTATACTTCGGAGCAGGGATTATCCCAAAACAGCTGCTACACTATTTCCCAGGATGGCGATGGTTTCATGTGGTTTGGCACGCAGGACGGCTTGAACAGATTTGACGGAAAACAATTCAAAGTTTTTTTACCGCAGAACGAGATCGGTAAAAAACTACCTTCAAATTATATCACTTCTCTTTTTTTTGATAGCAGTAAAAACCTGATGTGGGTGGGCACACTGGCAGGTTTATGCCTGTATGACCCTTCAAAGGATTCACTGGTGAGGGTAGCAGAACTTTTCCCCTATGCAGCAATAATGGAAAAAACACCGATTAAAAAAATTATCTCTTTCAAAAAAGAGGAATACTGGCTGATCACCTATAACAACGGGCTCTTATTACTGAATACCCAAACAAAAAAACTCTCCGCCTTTTTTAATACTGAAGAGAACAAAGCAAGGGTGAGCAGCATCGTGACACACGAGGGCAAACTCGTCGTTGCCCTTTTCAACCACATCTACGGGTTAGCCCCCACCAAAGACGCCTACCTCCCAATCAAATTATTGAATGGCTATGTTTTCCCGGAGATCAAAGAACTTCATTCTTATCGTAATGCTTTACTAATCGGTACGCTTACTAAAGGTTATTATACCGTAGATGGCACATTAACTGACAGCGCCAATATCCTGCCCTTCAGTATCATGACGGGCGGTATCGGTTGTTTTACGGAAGACGAAAAAGGAAGGTTATGGATCGGCACAAGGGGAGCCGGC
>JAKFCK010000536.1:0-2682 GCA_036676685.1 Chitinophagaceae bacterium
CGATATGCAAATAATACTGCTTCAAGTTTAATAAATACGAATGTGGCTGTTGGATATGAAGCACTGAGAGGGTCCATGACTCCGGCAAACAATACTGGCAACAATAATTCAGCCCTTGGGCACCAGGCATTATTTCCTAATTCTACCGGCAGCCATAATGTGGCTTTTGGCACAAATTCGCTTTCAAATAATTTATCAGGATCATATAATACTGCTTTCGGTTCTTATGCCTTATTAAATAACAATGGCAGCAACAATACCGGCATCGGCTACCAGAGTTTGTATAATACCACAACCTCAGAATTTAATACAGCCATAGGTTATAATGCAGGCGATTCCTACAACAACGGCTTCAACAACGTATTCATTGGCGCCAATACAGACGTAACAGGGCCTGGACTTTTTAATGTCATCGCCATCGGCCAGGGCACTATCGTTGGCGCCTCCAGCACCGCCAGGTTTGGGAATGGTGCAACAAGTTCTTATGGCGGTTGGGCCAACTGGACCAATGTGAGTGATGGTCGCTACAAAAAAAATATACAGGAAAATGTACCCGGCCTTTCTTTTATTATGAAACTGCGACCGGTTACCTACAACCTTATGGCGTCACAACTAAGCAAAGATCTTGGAGAAAATTATGGCGATACCCAAAAGCAAATGCAACAGGCACTTGCTGAGAAAGAAAAAATAATTCAGTCAGGCTTCGTAGCACAGGAAGTGGAAGCGGCTGCTAATGCACTGGGCTACGATTTCAGCGGGGTGGATAAACCCAAAAATAATAATGACCAGTATGGGCTACGTTATGCAGAGTTTGTAGTGCCACTGGTAAAATCAATACAGGAACTCCACACCCGCCTTGAAACTCTCGAAAAAGAAAACGCCGGGCTCAAACAACAACTTCTCCTTTTACTCAACGCAAATAAATAATCCCATGGCAAACCTATTTATTCACTTTTAAAAACGAATTATGAAACAGCAATTTTTTAATGGTATCGTACTGCTTTTCGCAGCCTGCATTTTTTCTATCTCCTGTAGTAAGGAAGAATTGAATAGAGACAATAGCGTCGGCCTGGTAGCCGCGAAAGACAGGGGGCACCTTCAACAAACCAAAACCTTTTCTTCCGATGTGGTGAAGCGTTGGCTGGGCGTGCAAACCAATATGCTCAACCGGGCGAGCGGTAATCCTTTTGGGTTTAACCCATCGAGGTACATGGCTTATTGTGGCGTGGCGGTGTATGAAGCGGTTGTGCCTGGTATGCCTGCCTACCAAAGCCTGCATGGCCAACTCACTGATATGCCTCAAATGCCGGAAACAAAACCCGGCTATGCCTATCACTGGCCCACTACTGCACATGCAGCCTTGTCTTCTATGACGAAAAAATTCTTTAGCCCCGTAACAGCAGCCTACAATGCACAGGCCGTGACCAACCTGGAAAACGAACTGAGCACACAATACCGCAACGAAGCAGGGAATGATGTATTTGATCGGTCCTGGGCGTTTGGGATACAGGTAGCTGATAGTATTTATAAATGGGCACAACAAGACAATGCCATGTGGCCATCAGGTGTATATGTATTGCCTACCTACTATCCCGGCATGTGGTTACCTGAACCTGGCACCAGTCCTGCAGCACCTTATTGGGGACATAACCGCCTGATCGTGCCAGGAAGTTTAAATAATGTAGTTTCCCCGAAGTTACCCTATAGCGTTTTACCAGGCTCTGCTTATTATAACCAAATGCATGAAGTGTATGCCGTATCACAAAACCTCACACATGAACAAAAATTGATCGCCAGGTATTTTAATGATGTGAACCCTGGTATGCCTGCCGGCGCACATTATGTGTCTACTGTTAAACAAGTGTTGGAACAATTTAATCCCGCTCTCGATAAGGCAGCACTTACTTATGTAAGGGTAGGTATTACCATGCTAGATGCCAGCACCGGTTCCTTTAAATACAAATATGAATACCTTACCGAAAGGCCCATCCAGTTCATACGTACCCATATAGTTCCCGGCGCCAATCCCGCATGGCAATCTTATTTGCCAACACCTGCCTTCCCCGACCAGCCCTCCAATCATGCCATTTTTAGCAGCAGCATTGTACACGTGTTGAATGACATGTATGGCAGCAATGTACCCTTCAGCGATGCAACCTATAATGGCGTAATGGTGAACCTGGGTAATGGGCCCGAAAATCTTGGCATCAGGCACTACAATAATTTTAACGAGATGGAAGAAGAGATCTCCATGTCGAGATTATATGGTGGTATCCATTACCGTTATTCCTGCGACGAAGGAAGACAGCAGGGCAGAAAAACTGCGCAAAACATCCATAACAGCATCCGGTTTTTAAAATGAGTTTTTTGCGAGGCACAGTAAAGGAATACAGCTCATATTTATACAACAAATTTTCAATAACCGGTACCGGTAACAATGTTGTTGCCGGTACTTTTACTTTTCAACGCAATTAATTCTGGCACAGGCGCCCTTACAAACGCGCCTGTGTAAATCCGGTTTTTATAATTGTAGGATGGAGAACCGGTTGAATGAAGAAATTATGCACGGGATGCACACATTTTATTTAGACCCTTCTTTGAAGAGGATACGATTGCGCTCCAGGAATCATTCATGGTTATGTATTTAAATCGTTCAAACCGAGTACTGGGAATATATCCGAT
>JAKFCK010000537.1:0-2947 GCA_036676685.1 Chitinophagaceae bacterium
TCGGGTTTGGCTGCAGGTGTAGACTTATCCGTTTTCTCGTTTTTGTCAAATGGCTTTTTGTCTGGCATGATAGTACTTTTTTTATGCTTGGTTACTGATATAATACAAATCATCTGCAATTTAATGAATCAGATACACCTGAGGGTACCTGAGAGACAAGGCTTTAAAAATTATTTTTCCAATTTTGTAGTTTTATTTCTAAAAATGTTTTGTTGAGTATCAATCTCTTATATAACGTTTTTGAAAATTATTAGAAAAAAATTTGCTTGGATTGAAACTTCGTAGTAATATTACGGTCCCTAAGAGCGTTATTACGCTGAATACAACACACGCAAATCTACCTTCACTGATACCTATCCCTAAATAGGTGGTGAACTGGTAACCGTTTTCCACTTATTGAAAAAAAAAGATAGGACTCCAATCTCCGGGATTTACTCCTTTCCGAAAAGCCAGATCACAAGTTTGACCATTCCATTGTTATTATATGTAGCAGGGAATTCAATATAAAAACGGAACAAGAAAAAACCTTACTCTCAAACCACAGAATTATGAAACAGGTATTATTTGCTTTTTTACTGGGAACCACAACAATGCTTCTCTCCTGCAAGAAGCAGGAACTGATTGATGTGCCTAAACCAGCTACAGCCGATCAGGGCATGACAGCACCCGCAATGCGGATGAAGAAAAGATCTCAAAATTCTGGAGTGAAAACAGGCCCACTTTTCTCTGGAATAGCATTGTCAGGAAGGCTATTGAAAATAAAAAAATTGATGCCTGGAAGACGGCCAGGCTTTTTGCCCTGGTGCATGTGTCTATGGCGGAAAGTATCAGCTCTCAATTAAATGGGTCCTATCATTTTTATTCATGGAGACCGGAGACTGCTATACGCCTGGCTGCAACTGACGGAAACGATCATACATCAGGAGATCCTGGCTGGTTGCCCTCTCTCTCCGAAGGACCTGTTTTTGTTACGCCACCTGTACCGGGTTATCCCAATGGTTATGCGGCATATGGGGGGACAACAGCAGAGATCCTGCGATTGTTTTTTGGCTCCGATCATACTTCGATAGATATCACTACTACTAGTACCAATCCTTCAGTGACTGTGCCGAAACCTGCATTTCATTATTCAAATTATTCACAGGCTGCAAGAGATAATTCACACAGCATGATTTATAATGGCTGGGATTTCAGGAAATCAGTACTGGATGGTGAAGAAATGGGAAGGCAAATTGCAAATTATGTTTTTACGCATGCCTTTAGGGAAGAGTGAGCAAATAATTGAAGCTGTAGGTTACGCTATTTCACTGTAGTTTTTTAAACATAAGGAATATGAAAAATTCATTTAAGGCAGTTGCCTTGTCCTTAACGCTTGTTGTCCTTATTGTTTCCTCATGCAAAAAAGAAATATCATGTGAAGGTTGCCAGGCAAATCAGGCAACAAGCAACACAAATAAATCTCCTATCGCAGTCGCCGGACCCGATCAAGTCATCACTTTACCAAAAGATAGTGTATTGCTTGATGGCAGTGGTTCGAATGACCCGGACAATAATATAACCATATATCAATGGAGTAAAATCTCGGGGCCATTACTTTTTAATATCGCAAATGTTTATGCAATACAATCCCAGGTGAGCAATCTTGCAGAAGGTATTTACCTGTTTGAATTGAAAGTAACCGATGCCGGTGGATTAGTTGCGAGGGATACTGTGAACGTTACGGTAGCGCGGTCGATAACGGATACTATGAATATCTACGTGGCAGGCAGCGAAGGAGGCGTAGCTCAATACTGGAAAAACCGCAGCCTGGTTAATCTTTCAAATGGACAAAATACCGGGCATGCTACCAGTATCTATGTATCCGGCAACGACGTGTATGTAGCGGGGCAGGAATACCTCGGTGGTGGTATTCACCAAATTGCTAAATACTGGAAAAATGGGATCGCTGTTAATCTTACAGATGGTGTAAGCTATGCTGGTGCCAATGATATTTTTGTATCGGGCAATGACAAGTATGTAGCGGGATGGGAATCCGTTGGATTTGCACAGGCTAAATACTGGAAAAACGGTATCGCTGTTAATCTTTCCGATGGATGGGAAGCCAACAGTATCTATGTGTTGGGTAACGATGTGTATGTGGCTGGATATGATACAGGACAGGTAGCTAAATACTGGAAAAATGGCATCGGGGTTACGCTCGCTACTAACAGTTCACACTATTCGTCTGCTAATGACATCTATGTAGCAGGCGCCGATGTCTATATGGCTGGTGTATCCGGCGAAAAAATATATTACGGCGAGGGGTATTGGGAGAAAGGGCCACCCTCAGCCGTATATTGGAAAAATGGTATCGCTGTTAATCTTCCCAATGGATCAGAAGCCTACAGCATCTATGTGTCGGGTAATGACGTGTATGTAGCGGGTCGGGAATACGATGGACATCGCCTGATTGCGAAATACTGGAAAAACGGAATCGCCATTGACCTTCCCAATGGAACCCAGGCAAAAAGCATCTATATATCAGGCAATGATGTATATGTGGCAGGCGATAACAATGGAAGAGCCAAATACTGGAAAAACGGGATAGAGGTATCGCTCAGTAACGGACCACTCCATTCCTGGGCTAATAGTATTATTGTGTTGCCACGTTAACGACAATCATTGATAAAATTTACTCTGACCACCCGGGTGTGAAACTTGTTTTCTGAAATACGTGGGAGCAAAATCAGGTCTATGCAAAAACTGGCAATTGCTTATGGAGTGCGCCCGCCCCAGGAACTGGATCTATCGCTTCACCGAATGGATGGAAACCGGATTTCCTGAAAACAAACTGAATACAAAAAGGGCCTGTTGATAATGGCGGGTATCCGAAATTGCCATTAACTACTCCCGCTATTTTTTCAACGGACTAATAAAAGAGCCGGAGTATTGAAGTGTTAGTTCGTAA
>JAKFCK010000538.1:0-2011 GCA_036676685.1 Chitinophagaceae bacterium
ATGTTTACCACTTTACCTTTTACTACTTCACCTTCTTTCAGGTTCTCAGCAAGGGTATCCCATGGATGAGGAGTCAGTTGTTTAAGACCAAGACTGATACGTTTTTTATCATCATCAAAGTCAAGAACTACTACGTTTAGTTTCTGATCCATCTTCAGTACTTCACTAGGATGGTTGATACGACCCCATGAAATATCCGTGATGTACAATAAACCGTCTAAGCCGCCAAGGTCAAGGAATGCACCAAAGTCTGTGATGTTTTTGATCGTACCTTCCAGTACCTGGCCTTTCTCCAGTTTACCGATGATCTCTGCCCTTTGCGCTTCGATATCGCTTTCAATAAGCGCTTTATGAGATACAACAGCATTTTTAATTGCTTCGTTGATCTTAACCACTTTAAATTCCATTGTTTTACCAACAAACTGATCGTAATCAGTAACAGGTTTAACGTCGATCTGGGATCCTGGTAAGAAAGTTTCCATACCAAATACATCCACGATCAAACCACCTTTTGTTTTGCTGGTAACCAAACCAGTAACGATTTCACCGGTTTTGTTTACTTCCACAATTCTTTCCCACGCTCTTGTAATACGGGCAGATTTACGGCTCAGGTTTAAGTTTCCTTCCCTGTCCTCTTTTTCTACCACCATTACTTCGATAATGTCTCCCACTTTCACGCCGCCGGGGATATCCCGGAATTCGTTAAGGGAAATAAGACCATCGCTTTTGAAGCCGATGTTTACAACCACATCCGTTTTGGTAAGCGATTCTACAGTTGCCTGTATCATTTCACCATCATTGATCTGCTTGAAAGTGTTGTCGTACACATCATCATACTTTGCTTTTTCTTCAGCAGTGTAAGAGGATACGTTGCGTTTGTCCCTGCTCCAGTCAAAATCATCATGGGCAGTTTCCACGATAGGCTCGTGCGCTGGTTCATTTGTTGTCGCAGTAGCTTCAGCTACTTCGGTAGACTGCTCTACCTCAGAGGCCGTAGGCTCCAGTTCTTCTGCGTTTAGTTGTTTGTTAATATTAAATGACATAAAATTATCCCGGCTTTTTTTAACGGGGTGGCAAAGTTAAGGATTTATCCCTAAAATGGCGATTAAAAAGCGCCCCGAATCAAACTCAGCCTGTGTTCCTGGCGTAACGGCCGGCTTTTTTAAGCAGCAGCTTCCCATAAAATATCAACCTTAATCTACATGTGAACCGGAAACGAAGGTATAAAAGCAAAAAGCAGGGGATTTTTTTGAAGCCTGGCAACTCCCTTGCCGGAAAATTGCTAATTTGCCACCGGTCTGATTGTCAGGCGGATATTAGTTTTTAATGGCTTTTTTCTTTTACTTTGATAACGCTTGAGCCTCCCTGGCCGGGCTTATAGGATGCTGGCGGCTGATTACCGGTTTAAATTGCTTGATAATGAATAAATTTTTAGACCATTTTAAGGATTCCCGTTTGGTGAAAGGAATCATTTATTCAATTGTAGGCATATTTTCTTACCCCGGCATTAATATGGTGAATAAGCTCCAGATCAAGGGCATGGAGCACCTGGAAAACCTCCCGCACCGGAATGTACTCTTTGTGAGTAACCACCAGACTTATTTTGCCGACGTGATCACGTTCATCCATATTTTTTGCGCCGTGCAATGGAGAAAAAAAAATAAACTGGGTATTCCTTATTACCTGCTCTGGCCTTTCACCCGTGTAAAATATGTGGCCGCGGAAGAAACGATGAAGAGCAACTGGCTCACGAGGCTTTTTGCCCTGGCAGGTGCCGTTACGGTAAAAAGAACCTGGCGTGCAGAAGGCACTGAAGTAAGGCGTGGCCTGGATCCTTCTGATACCAAGAAGATCACTTCGGCATTAAGTAATAACTGGGTGATCACTTTTCCGCAGGGCACCACCAAACCTTTTGCGCCGGGGAGAAAAGGAACGGCCTATATCATCAAACACAACAAACCGATCGTGATCCCGGTGATCATCGGGGGCTACTGGCGGGCCTTTAATAAAA
>JAKFCK010000539.1:0-4618 GCA_036676685.1 Chitinophagaceae bacterium
TAAGTGACACGGCGGAAGTACTAAAGCGGCAGATTTTTCTTAACGAACTGGCTGCTGCCGTGGGCACGGGTTCTCCCGCGTACCTGCAGGCACTTGCTGATCCTTCATCGGATAATTACAAACATTATAGGAACCAGTCTTTCGGTCCAAACGACGGTATTCTTCAACGGTATAAAAATTTCAATAGCCCGGAAGGCAATTCCCCGATCTCTGATGGAAGCGAGTTCTCTTCCGCAGCTACGCTGTACCCTGATGCCGAAGACCTGAACAGGGATAATACCATGAACGAAACGGAGGAATATTTCCAGTACATCGTGGATATTAAACCCAGCAGCGCACCGGAAATGGCCATCGGCACCAACTTTATTGTAGACAAAAAAGTTGTAGCCGTGAACCTGGCGAGCAATGAAGTGAGAGCTGAAACCTGGTACCAGTTCAGGATACCGATCGGCAGTTATAACAGGAAGATCGGTAACATCCCGGACTTTAAATCCATTCGTTTTATCCGGATGTTCATGACGGATTTTGAAGACAGCGTGACCATGCGTTTTGGTACGCTACAACTTACCCGTAATATCTGGCGCAAGTTCCAATACAAAGTGGATTCAAGCGGGCTCTATAGCGCCGGCAGCAATGCGCCATTAAATGTGGGTGCAGTAAATATCGAGGAAAACGATAAACGTACACCGTTACCCTATCGCACACCAAGAGAAATTCAGCGCGTGCAAACGTTAAGCAATAATGGCGTAAACCTATTACAGAATGAGCAGGCGATGCAACTACAGTTCTGTGATCTTAGCCAGGGTGATGCCAAGGCAGTGTTCCAGACATTTGCCAACAGGGACCTTCGCCAGTTCCGCCAGCTTTCCATGTATATACATGCCGAGCGTGCACAAAAAACTGATCCTTCGTCTATAATGGATAAGGACCTGACTGGCGTAGTGAGACTGGGAACTGACTTTGTAAATAACTATTACGATATCCGCATCTCCCTTATCCTCACGTCGCGTGCCGCGGGATCACTTAACCCTGATTCGGATGCATACAATGATACTTTGTGGAATCCGCGAAATTCACTCGACGTCGATCTCACCATGCTCACGAGATTGAAGCAGGCGAGAAATTTATCCAGCACGGCCTTAAACCAGGTGTTCCGCCAGTTGCAGGCAAACGGCCACGAGTATTCGGTAATGGGTAACCCCAACCTCGGCGAAATAAGAGGCATCCTTATTGGTGTGGAAAATACCAATAATGGCGAACCGGTTTGCGGGGAAATGTGGGCCAATGAGTTGAGGCTTTCCTCCCTTGATGAAAAAGGAGGTTATGCTGCACTGGCAAGAGTAGACTTAAGCCTTGCAGATCTTGGTACTATTTCGGTTTCGGCAAACATGCACACACAGGGTTTTGGTACGCTGGAGCAACGGGTGAATGACCGCTACAGGGATAATTTTTTACAATTTGATGTGTCAGCAAATCTTGAGCTGGGTAAATTATTGCCAAAAAATACCGGGCTCTCCATACCCGTTTTTGCCAGTTATTCGCAAACTGCAAGCACACCGGAATATGATCCATACGACCAGGACATCAAACTGAAAGATAAAATAAGGGATGCCTCCGGTACGGCCAAAGATTCGATCCGCGATGCAGCCATTGATTTTACTTCGGTGAAAACATTAAACTTTACGAACGTTCGCAAGAATAAAACGAATGGTAAAAAGCCGAAGATATACGACATAGAAAACGTTGACCTGAGTTACTCCTACATCAAAACCAGCGCCCATAGCCCGTTGATCGAATATAACGATGTCACGCGTCACCGCGGCGCTGTAGGGTACAACTATGCGCCTGCACCAAAATATCTTGAACCGTTCAAAAACATGTTTAAGAAAACCAAACACCATTGGTTTGACCTGCTCAAAGATTTTAACTTCAATTATCTTCCTTCGCAGCTCACGTTTCGCGCAGATATCAGCAGGCAGTTCGGTGTGGTTAGGCCAAGGAGTATAGGTGCTTCCAAATATGCCATTCCGGAAACTTACGATAAGTATTTTGTTTTCCAGAGGGACTATATCATGCGCTGGAATTTTACCAGGGCATTGCAACTCGATTACACCGCTACCAATAATTCCCGGATAGACGAACCCATGGGAAGAATAGATACAAAAGAGAAAAAAGATTCTGTCTGGAAAAACCTGATGAGGGGGGGAAGAAATACACTTTTTAACCAGGTAGCTAATTTCTCTTACACGCTGCCTACAGGCAAACTGCCATTGCTGGACTGGACAACGGTAAACCTGAAATACCAGGCCAGCTACCGTTGGATAGGCGCTTCACGGCTCGCCGTAGAACTGGGAAATTTCCTGGAGAACGGGCAACAAAAAGAAGCAACTGTGCAGATGGATCTGACAAGGCTTTACCAGAAATCGAAATTTCTTAAACAACTGGATGTGCCATCCAAACCGGAGGACAGGGAGAAATGGCGGAACAGGATCACGATCACCAGGGATAGCGTTACCCTGAAAAGTGGAAAAAGGGTAGTGCAGAAAAAACGCATCGTTGATAAAAGCGCAGTGCCTTATATCGCCACCGTGCCAAGGGTATTTGGCAAGATCCTCACCAGCCTCAAAACAGTCAATCTTAGTATGGCCGAAGTGGCCAACACCCGTTTGCCGGGTTATACAGACAGCACCCAATTCCTTGGGCAAAATTTCAGGAGTTCGGCCCCCGGCTTTGGTTTTATTTTGGGCAAACAGCCGGATACCAGCTGGCTGAATCAAAAAGCAGCGAGGGGACTTATCACCAAAGATTCTAATTTCAACTACCTCTTCCAGCAGAGCTTTGATCAGCGCATGACAGTGAATGCCCAACTGGAGCCGGTCCGGGACTTGATGATAACGGTGAACATGACGAAAACGTTTTCGAAGAATTACAATGAGACCTTTAAGTTCATCGATACGAGCGGGGGCAATAACAAAACCTTTCAACACCTGAACCCTTACGTGGGCGGCGGATTTGATGTAAGTTATATCGCCTTTAAAACTTTGTTTGGCAAGTTTGACCCCAACAGGGTTTCGGAAACCTTTAAAACATTTGAAGCCAACAGGCTGGTGTTGTCCAGGAGGCTTGGAGAAAAAAATCCGTACACCCAGGCACAGGCAAACCCCGTGGGAGCAGACGGGTATTATTATGGCTACCAGAAATATGCGGTGGATGTACTGATCCCATCGTTTATTGCAGCATACACCGGTAAGAGCCCGGAAACAGTGGCACTCATCAAACAAAGCAACAATAATATCAGGTCCAATCCATTCCGTTCTATAATGCCAAAACCAAACTGGAAAATAGATTACAACGGGTTGAGCAGGGTAAAAGGGCTGCAAAAGATCTTTACCAACTTTACCCTTACCCATGGATATAATGGCAGCCTGAGCATGAACGGATTTACCTCCGCGCTGTTGTACCAGGATGTTTCCCGCTATGGTTATCCCTCATTTTATGATACCGTTTCGCGGAACTTCATTCCTTTTTTCCTGGTACCGAATGTGACCATCAACGAGCAGTTCTCGCCATTGGTAGGATTTGATATGATGTTTACCAACCAGCTGCAGGCAAAATTTGAATATACCAAAACGAGGAGTTTAAGCCTTAGCCTGTATGACTTCCAGCTGAGCGAAGTGCGCAGCACGGAATTTATCATCGGCGCAGGATACCGCAAACGCGGCTTGAAATTATTGGCCGGCCTTAAACTGCCCAAGTTCCTGGATAAAGAAGGAAAAGGCACGCTGGATAACGAGATCAACTTCCGGCTCGATTTCCGGATACGCGATAACGTGACGGCCAACAGCAGGCTGGACCAGGATAACAACTTTGCCACCGGTGGTAGCAGGGAGGTGACCATCACACCCACCATCGATTATTTCCTGAATAACAGGGTTAACCTCAAACTCTATTTTGACCAGCGAAAAGTAACGCCTTATATTTCCTCCAGTGCGCCAACTACCAATACAAGGGCAGGTGTGCAGGTGAGGATATCACTTGCGCAATAAAGTGCTGATTGTAAGTTTACAGCTCCCGAATTTTTATAAAGAAACAGGCTGCAAATGGCAGCCTGTTTTATTTTGGCATTAAGATCACACCTGTTTTCTCCACAACCCCTGCCCGGGAATTTTCAACCCGCGCAGGAATTTATGGCATACTGGCAAACAACGGGCTTGTGGAATATATGTGGGGCGGGGTGAGCAGGTGAACCACGGTCTTTTATCAGCCCTGTAAAAATTATTTGCGGTAAGGTAAAACGGTGAAAAAAAGATTAAATTTATGTAACTGTTATTCCCCATTACCAATGAAAACAGGAACACATAAAACAAGTTATTACGTCATCAATGGTATCACTCTTTACCGCGTGATTGCTGCCCCCGTTTTACTGGGCCTTTTGCTGGAAGGTTATTATGACCTCTTTAAGTGGCTGCTTCTCCTGAGTTTTTTCACCGATTTTATTGATGGTTTCCTGGCGAGAAAATTTAAAGTAACCAGTGTGATCGGCACCCGCCTGGATTCTATCGGGGATGACCTTACCGTTTTGGTGGCCATGATTGGCCTGGTGAAAATGAGGCCGGTT
>JAKFCK010000540.1:0-5234 GCA_036676685.1 Chitinophagaceae bacterium
TTCACCAGTTCTGCCAGGGGATCCATTAACCGCCTGCCAATACTCACGGCACCACGAATGGTAATATCCTGGTCCGGAAATTCCTGCCGGGCTATCTCGGATGCAGAATAAATACTGGCGCCATCTTCATTTACTAAAAAAACCGGTAGGCCGAGCCCGAGGCCTTTAATAAACTGCTCGGTTTCTCTTCCTGCAGTACCATCACCGATGGCAAACACTTCTATATTGTATTTTGAAACCAGTGATTTAATGGTATGTTCTGCTTCTATGAGTTTGTTGTTTTTTTCATGCACGTAGATCAGGTCTGTTTTCACCAACTCCCCTTTTTCATCCAGGCACACTACTTTGCAACCGGTACGGTAACCCGGATCTATGGCTAGTATCTTTTTACTCCCCAAAGGCGAACTCAACAGTAACTGCCGGAGATTTTCTGCAAAAACTTTTATGGCTTCTTCATCAGCAGCCGCTTTTAACCCGGTACGGAATTCTGTTTCCAGGCTGGGCTGCAACAATCTCCTGTAACTTTCTTTTACCGCCTTGCGAACCTGGTCGCTGCAGGTGCTCATTCCTTTTAAATACAGGTCCTCTATCATTTCAAGGGCCAGTGCTTCTTCCGGTTCAATCCCAATGCGCAGGTAACCTTCCAGGAATCCACGAAGTACGGCCAGTGTTCTGTGGGAAGGAATCGTGGCGATCCTTTCGCTAAAATCAAAGTAATCCTTGTACTTGGCTGCTACTGTTTCTTTGTCTGTAATGAGCGTGCTTTTAATGGTGGCCTTTTGTTCAAAAAGTTTCCTCAATTTTTCCCTTACCACCGTATCCTCGTTCACCGTTTCTGCAATGATGTCTCTTGCTCCCTGCAAAGCTGCTTCTACTGTGGTTACTTTTTCATTGATATAGGCTGCAGCTTCCTTTTCTACATCAATATCTTTTTGCTCAAGCAACATATCGGCCAATGGCTGAAGACCATTTTCCCTGGCAATTACCGCTTTTGTTTTTCTTTTTTGTTTATAAGGGAGGTAAATATCTTCCAGCTGGCTGATCGTAAGCGCCGCATTTATTTTTGCCTGCAACTCTTCCGTCATCTTTCCCTGTTCTGTGATAGTTTTCTCAATGAATGTTTTGCGCTCTGCAAACTCATTCATCAATTTGTTTTCATCCTGTATTTGTTGGATCTGTACCTCATCCAGGGCACCCGTCATGTCTTTACGGTAACGGGCGATGAAAGGAATTGTGGAACCCTCTTCAAGTAGTTGCAGAACTGTGTCTACCTGCTGAGTTTTAAGTGATAGTTTTTGTGCTATTAATTGTGAGAACATGATTACGTTTTTTGTTAATGGACGGTTTGTCCGCATGAGCCACCCTTATTGGTGTGACCCACCCTGTTTCATTTTTCGGGCTGCGAAAATAAGCATACAGCCACGGAAATAATTCTTTTTATTATCCCATTTATCAACAGTATTGAATGCGAAATAAATTACATGCCAACCTGGGGATTCCAGGGAGAATAAATGTGGAAAAGGTTAGCCGCAGATTCACAACTTATCCTGCCTTTCTGCATATAAATAAATTTGAGCATCTGTTGAAAAAAATAGAGGGGTGGCCAAAAAGGGGACTAAACAACCCGTTCAATTTTGCCCGCCAAAAATAAAAGATCTGCCAATACAAAGGCCGTAACGGCTTCTAATACTACCGGCACCCTTAAGGCGATACAAAGATCGTGTCTGCCTTTAACCGAAAAGGTTTCCACTGTATCCGTGTCGATATTTAAGGTTTGCTGTTCCTTAGGTGTAGAGGATGTGGGTTTTACTACAACACGAAAAACCAGGTCGTTCCCATTAGTAATACCACCCAAAATGCCTCCTGCATGATTCGTTGAGGTTTTACCGGTTTTATTTTCTAAGGCGTCATTATGTTCCAGGCCAAACATTTTTGCTGCTGCAAATCCGGCTCCGAATTCAATACCCTTTATGGCAGGAATAGCGAATACTGCGTGGCTGATCTGTGATTCTACAGAATTGAAAAAAGGTTCTCCCAAACCGATGGGTAAGTTTTGCACAACACATTCTACGACACCTCCCACGCTATCTTTTGCATCGATCGCTTTTTGCAGTCCTTTTTCCGTATCTGTATCTCCTCCAATTTCTTTTATCGTAGCCTGGCAGGTAATAGTATCACCAGCCATTAATAATATTTTTTTTGCCACTACCCCGGCGCCAACAAGGCATACTGTAAGCCTTCCACTAAAATGACCACCACCACGATAATCTTCAAAACCGCCAAACTTCTGCGATGCTACAAAATCAGCATGTCCGGGGCGTGGAAAGCTGCGGAGTTTTTCGTAATCCCCACTGCGGGTATTGTTATTTTCAAAAATGATGGTGAGCGGTGCGCCAGTTGTTTTGCCATTAAATATGCCCGATAAAAAAATAGGCAGGTCATCTTCTTTTCTTGGAGTTGTACCTTTCTGCATACCTCCCTTTCTCCGCTCTATATCAGTAACAAAATCTTCTTCCGACAGGGAAATGCCTGCAGGGCATCCGTCAATTACAATACCCACAGAAGGCCCGTGCGATTCTCCAAAAATACTTACCCTGAAGATGGTTCCGAAACTGTTCAAAATAAAATGTTTTAATTAATGAATAACGGACAAGTCCGCACCTAACTGTTTTAAATGCTCATAAAAAGCAGGATAAGATTTATTGATGGCTTCTGCGTCATCAATTGTTGTTTGGCCCTTTGCTTTCAGCGCTGCCACTGCGGCGGCCATAGCTATCCTGTGATCGTGATGTGAATGCATCGCCGCCCCTTTCAACCCCGCTCCCCCTTCAATGATCATGAGGTCATCCTGTAATTTTATTTCCACACCCATCTTGCCAAATTCTTCCTGCAACGTTAACGCCCGGTTACTTTCCTTATATGCCAGCCTGCTCACACCTTGTATTACGGAAGTGCCGTTACAATAAGAAGCCAGGGTTACCAGTGGAGGAAACAGGTCCGGGCAGTCTGTTGCATCAAACTGGAAGGGCTGTAGAACGGCCGGCCCTATCTCGATTTCTTCCGGGGTTATACTGATAATAGCTTTACTCATCATCAGTGCCTGCAAAATGGCTTTATCTGCCTGTGCAGAATTAATATCAAGTCCTTTTACAGTTATCTTTCCCGCGATGGCACCTGCGACCAATAAAAATGCGGCTCCGCTCCAGTCGCCTTCTACGGTATAGGTCAGGGGTTGCGCATTACGGGTTGAGAGTTGAGAGTTGAGGGTTGCCGGCTCTATGATAAACCGCTCGTAGTTTTCGTTCACCACTTTGTAACCGAAATGTTCCATCATCTGCAATGTCAGGTCGATATAGGGTTTGCTTTTAAGGTTCGTTACTGTGATCGTCACCGTATCTTTTGCTGCCTTTGCAAAAGCAATCAGCAGGCCGGTTAGAAATTGCGAGCTCAGCGAGCCGTCAACTGTAATATCTTTTGGCTGAAGGGGACCCTGTACCAGCAAAGGAAGCTTTCCTTCGTTTGACTGAATATCAATACCAAGCTCGGGAAAGATAAGGTCAAAAAAATCCATCGGCCGTGTGAGCAAACTGCCAGTACCCGTTATAGTGATCTGCCCGTTAAATAATGCTGCAATAGGTGCAAACATACGGATGCTCAGGCCACTTTCACCGCAATTGATGGTTCTTGCTGCGGGTTCGGCATTTGATATTTTTATACCTGTTATTTTAATCGAACCTCCCGCGATATGTTCCAGGGTTGCACCCAGGTTTTCAATAATAGATAAAGCTGCTTTATCATCATTGCTTTTGCCAGGATTATGCACCAGCGTTTCGCCATCATGAAGTAGTGCCAATGCACACGCACGCTGCATAGCACTTTTGGAGGCTGCTGCCATTCCTGTTCCACTAATTGCCGAAGGATTTATATTTACTTGCATACCGGGTATTTTGCCTACAGGCATTGATCAATCAAATCTTTTAATTGTACGAGGGGGATTGGCTTTACGATCGCAGACCCGATGGAGTCCAGTAAAATAAAACTCATGGAATCATTAGAACGTTTTTTATCCATAAGCAGGATCTCCCAGATCTTTTCTTTGTCTACGTGGAGTCGTACAGGCAGTTGGTAATGCTGTAGTAACTGTATGACCCGCTGTTTCTCCACTGAATAAAAATTATTGATCTCTTCACTGATGCAACAGGCAGCTACTATGCCAATACTGACAGCATGGCCATGCGGCAGGCCGTAGCTGTTCTCTATGGCATGGCCGATGGTATGGCCGAAATTGAGCAGTTTCCTGTCACCGGTTTCAAACTCGTCTTTTAATACAACTGCCGTTTTGATGGCCACATTTGTCTCGATAAGGTCGGCAAGTAATATTTTATCGTTTCGAAAGTCGGGTAATGTTGTAGCAGAAAGAAATTCAAAAAGTTTTGCATCCTTAATGCAGGCATGTTTGATAATTTCCGCAAAACCATTCACCCACTCCGCCTCTGGAAGTGTATCCAGGAACTGGTAATCAAACAATAAGTGATCCGGTTGGTACACGGTGCCGACCATATTTTTATAAGGCCCGACATCTACCCCGTTTTTCCCACCTACTGCCGCATCTACCATGGCCAGGATAGAGGTGGGTACCAGCAACAGTTTCACGCCTCTTTTATAAATACTTGCCGCGTATCCCGCCATATCGGTGATCACACCGCCGCCCACTCCAACGATCACGGTTTGTTTGTCTGCCTGCAATTCCAACAACCGGCCAATGATGCCATCTACAGTTTTTTGTTGTTTATGTTCTTCCCCGGCTTTTATTTTAATGGTGGCGTAGCCCTCAAACTTTGTAGAATGGTGTTCAAAAACATTTTGATCTGTTATGATCACTATTTTTTCTTTCGGATACCACTCTTCGATCTGCGAAAAAGAACCATTAAAAATATATTCTACTTTTTTGTTGGAAAATGTAAACAAATCCTTTCTCATGAATAAATATTTAGTTCAGGCAGTTGGTGGTGAGTTGTGAGCACATTAGCTAATTAGCTAATTTGCTAATTAGCTAATTTGCCAATTCACTTTTCATCATACATCACCTTATTCTGGTGGCTGATACTTTCCAAATGCACCGCATCAAAATAACGAACAATAAATTCTTTGCTCAACCCCAGTGCCTCCCCTTTTTTCACGGCCCTTTCCAGTATCTCGTTCCAGCGGTTGGTTTGCAGGATGGTAATATTATT